>NZ_JBLYNV010000043.1:0-51218 GCF_049310165.1 Endozoicomonas sp. ALE010
GAAATCGCCGGGTAAGGTCATCACCCAGATGGGTCGGTGCCAGTGGGTCAACGAAATAGGGAAGCCCCAGAGGCTCACAGAAAAGATTGTGTAAGCTGTGCTTCCAGTGAACCTCCACGTCTGATGGTATATCAACCAACCTATCCCGTTGCAGCTCAAGCAGGAAAGACTGGACAAATTGATCAAACAGCTCACTCCTGACATTGAAGAGCTTCCCGCCCAGCCCTCCCCGGGAGGCTTCCAAATTAAGAAAACTCTGGGTAAAGCGGCCGTGAATACCGGGAGCGCACTCCTGAATGTCGCTCAGGCAGTCATGAAGTATCCCTGCGATGTAATTCTGGTTGTCAACATTTGCATCGTGTTGTTGATCCCTGAGTTGCATGACTAACTGTCGAATCTGGAAGCGTGTCTCACGATACAGGGCGAGCAGGCTGTTTTTAAGATATTGAGGCGGTGATTCCAGTTTCTCGTGAAAAATATCTATTGATGAATCGTATTGATGATTAACGTAGGGCTGTACCAGTTGTTTCATCTCCTTAATATCATTCAGGAAACGGGTTTTTATCTCAGGAAAGGCGGCATGGTTTTCCAGTTCCTCGTAACAGTGAACCCCGGGCAATTCAATATATTCTGGCTGCTGGGCAACCGTTGGTATTGGTGGCTTTTCAGAAGCGGTATCTGGTTGCCAGGGTTGGAAAAGTACTGAGTTAACTTCTGTATTTAACGAAAGCATGAATTTATCCAATGTCAGAATTTATTTTGGATAGCTATTAAGTAGTTGGCCAAATGGAATCGTATATTTCTGGCTAAGTGGGCAGTTACTATGCAAGGCACAACGTAGGGAGCATAGCCGTAGCTATGTGACCGTAGTTGTAACGCCGCAGAGTGACTGCCCACTTAGTCAGAAAATACGATTTCATTTGGTTAACTACTTAATTACCTGAGCTGAGTCCTGGATCTGGAAAAGGGTTAATCAGCAGTCTTTCGCACTCTGCATGGCCTTCTTTGCGGGCGGCGTCCCGGGGCGTCAAGCCACGGTTACTTTTTATACTGATGTTAATGCCGGGAGCTTTAAGTAGCGCTTTGATGGACTCTGCATGGCCAAATTTGGCAGCGCAGTACAGGGGCGTGAAACCCTTGAGTGTTTTCACATTGACGTCAATGCCTGTGGCGTTCAATAAAAGCGCGATGCACTCTACGTTGTCTTCTATGGCGGCCCAGTGCAGGGCCGTAAAGCCCCCAGGTCGTGCCATATTGACGTCAATGCCTTTGGCGTTCAATAACAGCATGACGCAGTCTGTATGGCCAGATTGGGCAGCGGAACTCAGGGGCGTGAAGCCTTCGTCAGATATCACATTGACGTCAATGCGGTCATCGGTCAATAACGCCGAGATGCACTCTGCCTTACCTGCCGCGGCAGCCGAGTTCAGGGGTATGCCTGCGTCAGACCTCACATTGACGTCAATGTCGGCGGCGGTCAGTAATGCCATGATGCACTCTGGGAAGTCTTTTATAACAGCACAGAACAGGGGCGTATTGCCATCGACAGACTTAACATTGACGTCAATGCCGTCGGCGGACAGTAATTCCCTGATGCACTCTGCATGTCCTTCTACGACAGCGCAGTACAGGGGCGTAAAGCCATCGTCATTCTGCACATTGACGTCAATGCCGTCGGCGGCCAATAACGCCCTGACACACACTACGTAGCCTGAGGCAGCATAGTGCAGGGGTGTCAAGCCATCGTTATTTTTTACATTGATGTCAATGCCTGTGGTGTTCAACAACTCCGTGACACACACTACGTGGCCTTCTGAGGCAGCACAGTGCAGGGGCGTAAAGCCATCGTTACTCTTCACATTGACGTCAATGCCGTCGATGGTCAGTAACGCCCTGACGAACGCCACGTGCCCTTTTTCGGCAGCGATGTGCAGGGGCGTCGAGCCATGGATATTTTTCCGGTTAACCTGCGGGTTGCCTGGTTTCAGCAGGTATTCCAATGCAGGCAAATTACCGGAACTTGCAAAGCACGCCAGGGGGGTGTCCAGATCATCGTTCAAGAAGCTGGTCAATGGATCACAATGACCGGTTAACAAAAGATTGGACAGGGTTTCTGACTGCCCCAGAATAAGGGCCTGTTTGAACAGTCGCTGGCAATCATGGGGTGTCAGTAACTTTTTCATATCCTCGTGGGAAAAATCAGAGACCTGCCAGCTGGCCAGGCGTGATGAGATTGACAACACATTTATTCCCTGTTGTTGAAGTCTCAATAAGACCGGCTTCAGCAGCGGTGTATCGATCAGCCAGTCCAGTACGCGTGGAGCAATGCCTGGAGAAATGCCGGGAGTAATGAACGTTGTAACAGAGGTAAAATGATCAACTACACATTTGTATAACGTTTCTTTAAAAGTGTCATCGTGCTTAATCAGCTTCTCACTGAGTTGGTTGGCAAGCGCCCTGGTCACCATCGCTGGTATTTTACCAAGCTGTTCGATGGTGGTGTGTTGCAGGAAAAACGAGGCAATATGACGGGCCTTATCGGTTTGCTCCATTGCCTGGGTGAGCAGGGCATAAATGGTGGTTTCAGGCCAGGTTGAGAAGTCAATGGACATTAAATGCGGCAATGTCAGCGAGGTGTGATTATTCGCATTAAAAGTACACGCCAGCCCCGTCGGCAAGTACTGGTCATGATTAAATACCCAGAAGAAAAGCTGGTTGATGGTGCCGATATACCAGGCCGAATCGACACCTGCAGGAATAGTGGCGAACACCTTGGCCGATGATTCACAGAAATGGTTGGCCACCCAGGCCAGTAACTTTTCCCGGTACCGGCCAAGGTAATAGTTGCCATCGCCAGTTTCTTCGATGACGGTCCTGAGATCAAGGGACTGTTCTCCGCCTGTTTGCAGTAAATGATTGACCGGTTTAAAGAGTGCGCTTTCAAGCGTCCCCATTCTCTCTGAAGTCAGTTCAAAGGGGGCAATAACGTCGGTTTCCCATACCTGTACACCCAGTTTTTGCAGGGTTGCACTGAGCTGGTCAGACCACCCGGACGAGAGTTGACGCAGGATGGTACAGGCATTGACTGACAGTGATGCAGCCGCAAGAAATCGCCGGGTAAGGTCATCACCCAGATGGGTCGGTGCCGAAGTGTCAACGATATGGGGAAGCCCCAGATGCTCACAGAAAAGATTGTGCAAACTGTGCTTCCAGTGAACCTCCATGCCTGGTGGTATATCAACCAACCTCTCCCGTTGCAGCTCAAGCAGGAAAGACTGGATAAATTGATCAAACAGCTCACTCCTGACATTGAAGAGCTTCCCGCCCAGCCCTCCCCGTAAGGCTTCCAAATTAAGAAAACTCAGGGTAAAGCGGTCGTGAATAACGGGAGCGCACTCCTGAATGTCGCTCAGGCAGTCATGAAGTATCCCGGCGATGTAATTCTCGCTGTCAACATTTGGATCGTGTTGTTGATCCCTGAGTTGCATGACTAACTGTCGAATCTGGAAGCGTGTCTCACGATACTGGGTGAGCAGGATGTTTTTAAGATGTTCAGGCGGTGATTCCAGTTTCTCGTGAAAAATATCTATTGATGTATCGTATTGATCATTAACGTAGGGGTGTACCAGTTGTTTCATCTCCTCAATATCATTCAGGAAACGGGTTTTTATCTCAGGAAAGGCGGCATGGGTTTCCAGTTCCTCGTAACAATGAACCCCGGGCAATTCAATATATTCTGGCTGCTGGACAACCGTTGGTATTGGTGGCTTTTCAGAAACTGTATCTGGTTGCCAAGGTTGGAAAAGTATTGAGTTGATTTCTGTATTTAACGAAAGCATGAATTTGTCCATGTCCTATTTGTTTTGGACATATTTGATTGCAAAATAGTGGAAAAGTTGCATATTAATGGCTTGCATTAATTATTGAATTTTTAGCTATTAAAATGAATATGGTGATATTGGCGTGGGAAAAACAGGTAACGAATAAACCGGGAACTGCCGACCCTGACCCGAATATTTCATAAATGTGCTCCCTCACCCCCCCCCTTTGAATTTGTCCCGGAATAACTTCATCATTTTACTCAGTCCGGGCTAATCAATTACCAGAGCCAAGTCCCGGGTCAGGAAAAAGTGGAATCAGCAGTTTTTCGCACTCTGCATGGCCTTTTTTGCGAGCGGTGTCCCGGGGCGTCAAGCCGTCGCTGCTTTTTACACTAATGTCAATGCCGGGAGCTGTAAGTAACGCTTTGATAGACCCTGCCCGGCCAAATTCGGCAGCGCAGTGCAGAGGTGTGAGACCCTTGATTGTTTTCACATTGACGTCAATGCCCTTGGCGTTCAATAACAGCAGGACGCACTCTACGTTGTCGCCTATGGCAGCCCACTGCAGGGGCGTAAGGTGCCCAGGTAGTGCCATATTGACGTCAATGCCTTTGGCGTTCAATAACACCATGATGCAGTCTGTATAGCCAGATTGGGCAGCGCAGCTCAGGGGCGTCATGCCTGAAGACGAAGTCAAATTGACGTCAATGTCGTCAGCAGTCAGTAATACCTTGATGCACTCTGCGAAGTCTTCTACAACAGCGCAGTACAGGGGCGTATAGCCATAGAAGCACTTAACATTGACGTCAATGCCGTCGGCGGACAGTAATTCCTTGATGCACTCTGCGTGGCCTTCTGCGACAGCACAGTACAGGGGCGTATAGCCATCGTCATTCTGCACATTGACGTCAATGCCATCGGCGGTCAATAACGCCCTGACACACACTACGTGGCCTTCTGAGGCAGCACCGTGCAAGGGCGTCAAGCTATCGTTATGTGTCACATTGACGTCAATGCCTGTGGTGTTCAACAACTCCGTGACGCACTCTGCGTGACCTCTCAAGGCAGCATAGTACAGGGGGGTCACGCCATTGTTATTCTTCACATTGACGTCAATGCCGTGAATGGTCAGTAACGCCCTGACGAACGCTACGTGCCCGTTTTCGGCAGCGATGTGCAGGGGCGTCGAGCCATGGATATTTTTCTGGCTAACCTGCGGGTTGCCCGGTTTCAACAGGTATTCCAATCCAGGCAAATTACCGGAGCTTGCAAAGCACGCCAGGGGGGTGTCCAGATCATTGTTCACGATACTGGTCAATTGATCACAATGACCGGTTAACAGAAGATTGGACAGGGTTTCGACCTGCCTCAGAATAAGAGCCTGTTTGAACAGTCGCTGGCAATCATGGGGTGTCAGTAACTTTTTCATATCCTCGTGGGAAAAATCAGAGACCTGCCAGCTGGCCAGGCATGATGTGATTGACAATACATCTATTCCCTTTTGTTGAAGTTTCAATAAGACCGGCTTCAGCAGCGGTGTATCGATCAGCCAGTCCAGTACGCGCGGAGCAATGCCTGGAGTAATGCCTGGTGGAATGAACGTTGTAATAGGGGCAAAATGATCAACTACACATTGGTATAACGTTTCTTTAAAAGTGTTATCGTGTTTAATCAGCTTGTCACTGAGTTGGTTGGCAAGTGCCCTGGTCACCATCGCTGGTATTTTACCAAGTTGTTCGATGGTGGTGTGTTGCAGGAAAAACGAGGCAATATGCCGGGCCTTATCGGTTTGCTCCATTGCCTGGGTGAGCAGGGCATAAATGGTGGTTTCAGGCCAGGTTGAGAAGTCAATGGAGATTAAATGAGGCAATGTCAGCGAGGTGTGATTATTCGCATTAAAAGTACACGCCAGCCCCGTCGGCAAGTACTGGTCATGATTAAATACCCAGAAGAAAAGCTGGTTGATGGTGCCGATATGCCAGGCCGAATCGACACCGGCAGGAATAGTGGCGAACACCCGGGCCGATGATTCACAGAAATGGCTGGCCACCCAGGCCAGTAACTTTTCCCGATACCGCCCAAGGTAATAGTTGCCATCGCCAGTTTCTTCGATGACGGCCCTGAGATCAAGGGACTGTTCTCCGCTTGTTTGCAGTAGATGATTGACCGGTTTAAAGAGTGCGCTTTCAAGCGTCCCCGTTCTCTCTGAAGTCAGTTCAAAGGGGGCAATAACGTCGGTTTCCCATGTCTGTACGCCCAGTTTTTGCAGGGTTGCACTGAGCTGGTCAGACCACCCGGACGAGAGTTTACGCAGGATGGTACAGGCATTGACTGACAGTGGTGCAGCCGCAAGAAATCGCCGGGTAAGGTCATCACCCAGATGGGTCGGTGCCAGTGGGTCAACGAAATAGGGAAGCCCCAGAGGCTCACAGAAAAGATTGTGCAAGCTGTGAACCCAGTGAATCTCTATGTCTGGTGATATATCAACCAACCTCTCCCGTTGCAGCTCAAGCAGGAAAGACTGGATAAATTGATCAAACAGCTCACTCCTGACATTGAAGAGCTTCCCGCCCAGCCCTCCCCGGGAGGCTTCCAAATTAAGAAAACTCTTGGTAAAGCGGCCGTGAATACCGGGAGGGCACTCCTGAATGTCGTTCAGGCACTCATGAAGTACCCCGGCAATGTAATTTTGGTTGTCAATATTTGGATCGTGCTGTTGATCCCTGAGTTGCATGACTAACTGTCGAATCTGGAAGCGTGTCTCACGATACAGGGTGAGCAGGCTGTTTTTAAGATATTCAGGCGGTGATTCCAGTTTCTCATAAAAAATATCTATTGATATATCGTATTCATGATTAACGTAGGGGTGTACCAGTTGTTTCATCTCCTCAATATCATTCAGGAAACGGGTTTTTATCTCAGGAAAGGCAGCATGGGTTTCCAGTTCCTCGTAACAATGAACCCCGGGCAATTCAATATATTCCGGCTGATGGGCAACCGTTGGTATTGGTGGCTTTTCAGAAGCAGTATCTGGTTGCCAGGGTTGGAAAAGTATTGAGTTGATTTCTGTATTTAACGAAAGCATGAATTTGTCCAATGTCATATTTGTTTTGGACATATTCGATTGCAAAATAGTGGAAAAGTTGCATGTTAATGGCTTGCATTGACCTGACTTCAGCAGTTGATCACCCCTGAGCCATGGCTGCTGGGATTGCTTTCGTTGGAATGCGACACCAATCCTGAAAACCGCGGTTAGATATTTCTGGAGACTGCGGTGAACCTGCCTTTGGTCCAGCCCTAAAAAAAGGGCCGGTATTCACAAAATACCGGCCCCTTCGCTTGCAAGGGTTCGCCTTAAAACAAATGCTGATTAACAGCTTCTGACAACCGCGAAGTCCGCAAGGTCCGCCATAGCACTGCGATACTTGCCTTCTGGCAATAAGTTCAGGCAACGTTTTGCTTTGGCTGTGTATTCCCGGGCTTTAGCCGCAGTGTACTGAAGTGCTCCACAGCTGCGAACCGCTTCCACAACGGCTGCAATATTGTCCCGGCCGCCTTGCTCAATCGCTTCCCTTACCAGCGCCTTTTGTTCACTGGTGCCATGTTTCAGGGTGTAAATCAGCGGTAATGTCGGTTTGCCTTCTGCCAGATCATCCCCGAGGTTTTTACCCATGGTTTCCGTATCGCCCTCATAGTCCAGCAGATCATCCACCAGCTGGAAGGCAATGCCGAGGTAATTACCGTAGTTAGCCATATCTTTTTCCAGTTCCGGGCTGGCTTTGCTCAGCACAGCGGCCGTCTGGCTGGAGGCCTGGAACAGCATGGCGGTTTTGCAGCGGATGACTTCCATGTAGTCATCTTCGGTAACATCAGCATCATTGATGTTCATCAGCTGCATAACCTCACCCTCGGCAATGACATTGGTGGCGTCCGCCAGAATATGCAGCAGCTTGAAGCTCTCCAGCCCTACCATCATCTGGAATGCGCGGGAATAGAGAAAATCACCCACCAGAACGCTGGGCGCGTTGCCCCACAGGGCATTCGCCGTGTCTCTGCCGCGGCGCATGTCTGACTGATCCACCACGTCGTCATGCAGCAGGGTGGCAGTGTGCAGGAATTCAATAATGGCGGCCAGTGGTACGTGGTTGCAGTCATTGTAACCACAGGCCCGGGCAGTCAGCAGTACCAGCAATGGGCGTAGCCGCTTGCCACCGGACTTAATGATGTATTCACTGATTTTGCTGACCAGGGCGACGTCAGAGTGCAATTGATCGTGAATGCACTCGTTCACCCTGCGGAAATCGTCGTGGACTGCGATCTGAAAAGAGGCTTGTTGTTTGTCCGGCATCTGGCTTATTTGGTGGGGCGAAATTGGGCATCGTATTTAGTGCTACTGCAACTGTCAATAGCAGCCGGTGATGAAGGCATTAATACAGGGTCTTTGCGGGGTGCCTACTTATTTCAGTGAAACAGGCAGCAGACCTGCTGACCCCTTTCACCGGGCAGGGCAGGATAAAATGCCAACAGGTCTTGCCAGTGAGGCTTGACTCCCTTAAAATTTGCGCCCCTATCTGAGAATCCGGTGCGGTGTGCCGCTTTGTCATGGATTGCTGATTAATAGCTGGTTTCAGCTGCCCTTCAGCTCATGAGGTGCCGCCCATCCCTGATGGTAACTGAAAGGCCGTACTGGTCTTGTTGGAGCCATCAGCTTCTTTAATAGCCATCAGCTTCTTTAATAGCTGTCAGCTGCAAAAGAAGTGGTTTTTAGATAGCTAAAAATTCCACCATGCCTTTCCAGGGCCGGTGGATGCCTTTGACAAAGAGGCTCTTAAGGATTTTCGGAGATCAAATCATGTACGCAGTTATCAGAACTGGTGGTAAGCAGTACCGCGTTACCGAAGGAGAAATCCTGAAGGTAGAAAAACTGAGCAACGCCGCTGGCGAAAGTCTGGAAATCAACGACGTTCTGCTGATCGCCAATGGCGAAGAACTGAAAGTTGGTGCTCCAGTGGTTGAAGGTGCCAAGGTTACTGCTGAAGTTATCAGCCACGGCCGTGGTCCAAAAATCAAGATCATCAAGTTCAAGCGTCGTAAGCATCACCGCAAGCAGATGGGCCATCGTCAGTGGTTCACTGAGCTGAAGATCACCGGAATTGCCGGTTAATTATTGCTGACAGGTTTTTTTAACCTGTTGATTACTTCTAAGGACGGTCTCTGGTGTGGTAGCTGGCGGCAGGTCCGGGATAAAAGGAGAGCAAGATGGCTCACAAAAAAGCTGGCGGTAGTACCCGCAACGGTCGCGATTCAGAAAGTAAACGCCTTGGTGTCAAAATCTTTGGTGGTCAGGCTATCCAGGCGGGTGCCATCATCGTTCGTCAGCGTGGTACCAAGTTCCACGCTGGTGCTAACGTAGGCATCGGTAAGGACCACACCCTGTTCGCCAAGGCCGACGGTAAAGTCGTGTTTGAAGTGAAGGGTCCTAAAAAGCGCAAGTATGTCAGCGTAGCTGCTGCATAATGGCGTTCGGGCTGTCAGTGATTATCTGATGATTGCTGACGGCTCACCCTGAAAGCCCCGCTATCGCGGGGCTTTTGTTTATCTATTGACCGGACAGTGCCTACAGGTAAGCCCTGACATCTATTAAGGGTTTACCTGCAGGCATTGGCAGATGACTGGTTACGCTGCAATTATGGTTGCAGGAGAGTGGCGCAATGAAGTTTGTAGATGAAGCGACAATCACGGTTCAGGCGGGTAAAGGTGGTAATGGCTGCCTGAGCTTTCGCCGTGAAAAATTTATTGAAAAAGGTGGCCCCGATGGTGGCGACGGTGGTGATGGTGGCAGCATCTATGTGATTGCTGACAACGACCTGAATACCCTGGTGGATTACCGCTACCAGAAGCACTACCAGGCACAGAACGGTGAGCCGGGTCGTGGCCGTAACTGTACCGGTGCCAAAGGTACGGATATCGAGCTGAAAGTGCCGGTGGGCACCACGGTTGTGGATAACGAGACGGAAGAGGTTATCTGCGATCTGACCCATGTTGGTGAGCGCGTCAAGGTCGCCCAGGGTGGCTTTCACGGGTTGGGGAATACCCGTTACAAATCCAGTGTTAACCGTGCGCCGAGACAGACCTGCCCGGGTTCTGAAGGCGAGCGCCGGGATCTGCGCCTTGAGCTTAAGGTGATTGCCGATGTAGGCCTGCTCGGTATGCCCAATGCGGGCAAGTCTACGTTTATTCGTGCCGTATCCCAGGCTCGGCCAAAGGTGGCTGATTATCCATTTACTACCTTGGTTCCAAATTTGGGCGTGGTGGCGGTGGATCGTCATCGTGGCTTTGTTATTGCCGATATTCCCGGTCTGATTGAGGGCGCTGCTGAGGGTGCTGGCCTCGGTATTCGTTTCCTCAAGCATTTGGCCCGATGCCGTATTCTGCTGCACCTTGTTGATGTGGCACCTTATGATGACACCGATCCGGCGGAGTCTGCCAAGGCAATTATTCATGAGTTAGAACAGTTCAGTGAAACCCTGGCGAACCGGGATCGCTGGCTGGTGTTGAATAAAGTCGATTTGCTGCCCGACGATCAGCGCGAAGCTGTCTGCCAGCATATTATCAAGGAGCTGAACTGGACCGGCCCTGTTTACCAGACATCCGCTATTGCTGGTCTGGGCACCGGGATTCTTTGTCAGAACATCATGAGCTTTATCGAAGAGCGCGCGCTGGAACAAAGTGAAGATGAAGAGCTGGCCAGACAGGAAGAAGAGCAGCTGAGCAAGATGGAATCTGAGGCGCGCATGCGTATGCGGGAGCTGGCCGAAGAGCGTCGTGCTCGTCGGGCGGCAAAAAAAGCGGCGGATAACGATGACGACGATGATGATGACGATCACGATGTCGAGGTCTTCTACGTATGAGTGAACGCAACCGCTTGCAGGCAGCCCGGCGCTGGGTGATCAAAATTGGCAGTGCGCTGTTAACCAATGAAGGTCAGGGCCTGGATCTTGATCGTATGGACGCCTGGGTGACGCAGATGTGCCAGCTGCGTGATCAGGGCGTGGAGGTTGTGCTGGTCTCTTCCGGTGCGGTTGCGGCAGGCATGGAAAGGCTGGGCTGGATGGAGCGGCCAACAGCGTTGCATCAGCTGCAGGCCGCGGCAGCCGGCACAGGTACTGTTGACTCACGATGACCACAGTAATCGCCGACGTTACCTGAATGCCCGGAGTACCCTGAAAACCCTGTTGGAAATGGGGGTGGTACCGGTCATCAATGAAAATGACACGGTTGTGACTGACGAACTTCGCTTTGGCGATAACGATACGCTGGCAGCGCTGGTGGCGAACCAGGTGGAAGCGGATGTTCTGGTGATTCTGACGGATCAGGATGGCCTGTTTACCGCCGACCCAAGAACCAACCCTGATGCCAGGCTGATGCATGAAGTGCGTGCCGGGGATGAGTCCCTGGATGCCATGGCGGGTGGTGGCAGTGGTCGCCTGGGGCGCGGAGGCATGCAGACCAAGTTGCGCGCATCCCGCCAGGCAGCTGCGTCCGGCTGTGCGACGGTGATTGTTGGTGGCCGTGCAGACAATGTGATTACCCGGGTGTTTGCCGGTGAAGAGCTGGGTACCTTGCTGCTTCCGGATCAGGAGCCAATGGCGGCACGCAAGCAGTGGCTCCAGGGGCATCTGAAAACCGCTGGTGAACTGGTGCTGGATGCCGGTGCTGTCCGGGTACTGAAGGAGCAGGGTAAAAGCCTGTTGCCGGTAGGGGTAAAGGCGCTGAGAGGCCGCTTCCAGCGTGGTGAGATGGTTACCTGCCTGGATGAAAACGGCAATGAAGTGGCTCGTGGGTTGATCAATTACGGTGCCAGTGAAGCGGAACGCATTATTGGCAAGCCCAGTCATCAGATTAAGGCGTTACTTGGCTATCAGCGAGAGCCTGAGTTGCTGCATCGGGATAATATGGTGCTTGCGTCTTGATCGTATAGATACAAAAAAACCGGCAAAGGCCGGTTTTTTTGTATCCTGACAACGCGCAGTGGTTGTCTGTCTCAGCGAGGCTCAGGCAGTTGCCAGGGCCTTGATCTGAGCGTTCAGACGGCTCTTGTGACGAGCAGCCTTGTTCTTGTGGATGATGCCCTTGTCGGCCATGCGGTCGATCACAGGTACCGCTGCAGTGAAGGCAGCTTTAGCGGCTTCAACGTCTCTGGTGTCGATCGCCTTGATCACCTTCTTGATAGAAGTGCGAACCATGGAACGCAGGCTGGCGTTGTGCTGACGACGGTTTTCAGCCTGACGGGCGCGCTTGCGTGCAGAAGGAGAGTTTGCCATTTCGGTGCTCCTGGAAATTCAATTTCGTTCGGGTTGTCTCAGGGCGGCTTTGGGGCACCCTGCATGGAATAGGTTGTTTGCCGCAGTTACTGGCAATGGCCCGGGTAAGACATTGTCAGCCCATATCCCACTTTCATTTAGCTCAGGGCTGTATCCAGCTCAGGGCTATACCTGGCTCAAGGCTGTATCTGGCTCAAGGCTATTTAGCCGCCGAACTATGCCGACTCAGGCCGGTCTTGTCAATACGGCATACTGCCTGCAGGGCTTTAAATCTACCGGACTGTGGTGTTTTTTGACGGTCCGGGAGGTGACACTGTTTTTGGGCAAAACCGGCGATTTTCACAATATATGTGGCAATCGCAATTACCTTGGATATGATTGGCTGTTTATTCTTATGCTTTTACATTCAATTGCACCATGAGTGATTCCGATAACAGCCCGCCAGCCAATCAGCCTGAACCGAAAAAATCCGGATTGCTGAGATCCAGCCTGGTGGTGGGGATAATGACCATGCTTTCCCGGGTACTGGGTCTGGCCAGGGATGTGGTGGTTGCTGGCTACTTTGGTTCGACAGCCTCAGCGGATGCCTTTTTTGTGGCGTTCAAAATCCCGAATTTTCTTCGTCGCCTGTTTGCTGAAGGGGCGTTTTCTCAGGCTTTTGTGCCGGTGCTGTCGGAATATCGTTCTAAACGAAGCTTTGACGATGTGCGCGAACTGGTCAGTCGCGTAAGTGGAACCCTGGCGGGGATATTGCTGCTGGTGACGGTTGTGGGTGTTCTGGCGGCTCCGATATTGATCCGGCTGTTTGCGCCTGGCTTTATCAATGAACCGGCAAAACTGGCGCTTGCCGGTGACATGCTGCGGATCACCTTTCCCTACCTGCTGTTGATTTCACTAACAGCTCTGTCGGGCTCAATCCTGAATACCTATGGACGCTTTGCGGTACCGGCATTTACTCCCGTGTTGCTGAATCTGAGTTTGATTGGTTCAACACTTCTGCTAACACCCTATTTTGATCAGCCGGTGATGGCACTGGCCTGGGGCGTAGCGATTGCGGGCATTTCCCAGCTGTTACTGCAGATGCCCTTTCTTTTGCAGATTCGCCTTCTGCCCATGCCCAAATGGGGCGTTCAGCATGAGGGCAGCCGTAGAATCATGACACTGATGGTGCCGGCGCTGTTTGGGGTTTCTGTCAGTCAGATCAACCTGCTGCTGGATACGGTGCTGGCCTCTTTCCTGCAAACCGGCAGTGTCTCCTGGCTGTATTACTCTGACCGCTTATCCGAGCTGCCACTGGGCGTGTTTGGTATCGCCATTGCCACGGTGATTCTGCCCAGCCTCTCCACCAAACACGCAGAAGCAGACGGTGGGCATTTCTCCAGAACACTGGATTGGGCTATTCGTCTGGTACTGCTGATTGGTGTGCCGGCGGCCGTTGCGCTGTTCATTCTGGCCGGGCCATTAATCGCGACCCTGTTTGACTATGGCGAGATGACGGACCGTGATGTGTTGATGTCCGCCATGAGTTTGCAGGCCTACTCCCTTGGTTTGATTGCTTTTATGTTGATCAAAGTGCTGGCACCGGGTTATTTTGCCCGCCAGGACACCAAAACACCGGTAAAAATTGCCATTATCGCGATGGTTGCGAATATGGTGTTTAACCTGATTCTGGTATTCCCCCTGCAACATGCCGGGCTGGCACTGGCCACAACTCTGTCGGCTTTTCTGAATGCGGGCTTGCTGTATCGTGGTTTGCAACGGTCCGGGGTTTATCAGCCTGCCAGTGGCTGGCTGGTTTATTTCGCCCGGCTGGTGGTTGCTAACCTGGCGATGGCGGCAACGCTGATCTGGCTGGCCAAAGATATTGAACAATGGCTGGCCTGGTCACTATGGGAGCGAGTATCCCAGACTGGCCTGCTGGTCCTGTCCGGATTGGCGGTTTACATCGGTGTGCTTTTACTCAGTGGTATCAGGCCGGGGCAATTCAGGCATTAGGGCCTGTTGACGTTTCGTTGCGTGCTCAGTGACCCGTGGAACCTGCTGGGGTATACTGCCCGGCTTCATCGTCAACATTTTTTCAACAATGGTTGAATACAGGAAGTAAGGGAGTCCGAGCCCCTCCATGCAGTTGATCCGCGGGTTGCACAATATCAGGCCAGAACATCAGAGATGCGTGGCCACCATCGGTAATTTTGATGGTGTGCATGTGGGCCACAGAACCATTCTTGAGGCCCTGAAACAACAGGCGTTTGAGTTGGACGCCAGGGTATGCGTTATCACCTTTGAGCCCCAGCCCAGAGAGTATTTTCAGGTGGATGCTGCACCCGCGAGGCTGTCCAGCCTGCGGGAGAAGCTGGCGCTGCTGGCGGAAAATCATGTGGACCAGGTGCTCTGTCTGCCGTTTAATGACCGGCTGCGCAGCCTCAGTGCTGATGATTTTGTCTTTCGGGCACTGGTTGAAGGTTTGGATATTCGCTACCTGATTGTGGGTGACGACTTTCGCTACGGCTGTGACCGCAAAGGCGATTTTACCCATCTGGAACGGATGGGTGAGCGCTACGGTTTTGAAGTCTGTGATACCCAGACCGTATTGATGCAGCAGGGGCGTATCAGCAGTACCCGCATTCGTGATGCGCTGGCGGAAAATAAGTTTGCCGAAGCGGAACATATGCTGGGCAGACCATTTACCATGATTGGCCGGGTAGTAAAGGGGCAGCAGCTGGGCAGAACCCTGGGCTTCCCTACGGCGAACATCAGGGTATGTCGTCGACGTCTGCCTTTGCGGGGTGTGTTTGCTGTTCGTACACTGGTGGATGGTCATCGTTTTAATGCGGTTGCCAACCTGGGCGTCAGGCCATCGGTATCCGGCGTTAAACCGCTGCTTGAAGTCCACATGCTCGACTTCAAGGGAGATCTGTATGATCAGACCCTGCGGGTAGAGTTTGTTGAAAAGATCAGGGATGAACAGAAATTTGAATCGCTTGAAGCCTTGCGGGCAGCGATTGCCAATGATATTGAAACAGCCCGCAAGCTTTTTTAAATAACCCGCAAGCTTTTTAAATAAATAGCTGTGATGAATAGTCCGTAGAGGTTCCGGTAAACAACTATGTCCGACTACAAGCATACATTGAATTTGCCGCAGACCGATTTTCCGATGCGCGGCAACTTGGCCCAGCGTGAGCCACAAATGCTCAAGCGCTGGTATGACATGGATCTCTACGAAGAAATTCGCAAGATCAGCCAGGGACGGGAAAAGTTTATTCTCCATGATGGCCCTCCCTATGCCAATGGTGATATCCACATCGGCCATGCCGTTAACAAGATCCTGAAGGATATTATCGTTAAAGCCAAAACACTTGATGGCTATGATGCCCCTTACGTTCCCGGCTGGGATTGCCATGGTCTGCCGATTGAGCATAAGGTCGAAGGTATGCTCGGCAAGGCCGGGGATAAAGTGGATTTCAAAACCTTCCGCAAAAAGTGCCGTGAATACGCCGCCAAGCAGGTGGATGGCCAGCGTGAAGACTTCAAGCGCATGGGGGTGTTTGGCGACTGGGATAAGCCATACCTGACCATGAATTTCCAGACTGAAGCTGACATCATCCGTTCTCTGGGCAAAATTGCTGCCAATGGTCATCTGGTTAAAGGCTATAAGCCGGTTTACTGGAGTGTTGTCGGTGGCTCTGCCCTGGCGGAAGCAGAAGTTGAGTATCAGGATAAAACCTCTACCCAGATTGACGTGCGTTATGCAGCGCTTGATGAAGCTGATCTATTAAGTGCGTTTACTTTTGAATCCCCAAAAGGGCAGGGTGAAGGTGAGGTAGCCGTCGTTATCTGGACGACAACACCATGGACCCTGCCATCCTCCCAGGCGGTCAGCATGGGCGGCGATCTGGATTACGCCCTGGTGCAGTGCCAGGTGAATGGTGAACCTGCCCGTCTGGTTCTGGCTGAAGCCCTTGTAGCCAGTGCCATGCAGCGTTATGGCATTGAAGACTGCACGATCATTGCCCGGGCAAAGGGCGCAGCGTTTGAACACAAGAAAGTTGCCCATCCATTCTATGACCGGGAACTGCCGCTGATACTGGGTGACCACGTCACCATTGACGCGGGTACCGGTAATGTTCATACGGCACCTGACCACGGTGTTGATGACTTTAATGTGGGGCGTCACTACGGCATCGGTACCCTGAACTATCTGGACGACAGTGGTTATTACCGTGCCAACGTAGAACTGTTTGCCGGTGAGCACGTTTACAAGGTTGACCCGGAAGTGGTTGAGGTTCTGGTTGAGAAAGGCCGACTGCTGGCTCAGGAGAAATTGACGCACAGCTACCCTCACTGCTGGCGTACCAAAACACCACTGATTTTCCGTGCCACGCCCCAGTGGTTTATCAGCATGACCAAAGAACACCTGCTGGATACCGCCATGGATTCCCTGAAAGGTGTCGTGTTTACCCCTGAGTGGGGCCGTAACCGGATGGAAGCCATGCTGGGCCAGAGCCCGGACTGGTGTATCTCCCGTCAGCGTACCTGGGGTGTGCCGATTGCGCTGTTTATCCACAAAGAGACCGAAGAGCTGCATCCGGAAACTCAGGCACTGATTGAACAAGTCGCACTGAAAGTTGAACAGGAGGGGATGGACGCCTGGTTTGATCTGGAACCTGTGGATATGCTCGGTGCTGAAGATGCTGAGCACTATGTAAAAGTGACCGATACGCTGGATGTCTGGTTTGATTCCGGTGTTACTCACTATTCGGTGATCGAGCGACGTGATGGGCTGCAATTCCCCGCAGACCTCTATCTGGAAGGTTCTGACCAGCACCGTGGCTGGTTCCAGTCGTCCCTGAAAACCAGTATTGCCATGCATGGCGTGCCGCCCTACAAAGGCCTGCTGACCCATGGCTTTACCGTGGATGCCAATGGTCGGAAGATGTCCAAGTCGCTGGGTAATGTGATTGCTCCCCAGAAGGTCTTCAAGTCTCTGGGGGCGGATATTCTGCGTCTCTGGGTCTCTGCCACAGACTACACCTCAGAAATGACCGTTTCTGATGATATCCTCAAGCGCACGGCAGACAGCTATCGTCGTATTCGTAATACCGCACGCTTCCTGTTGTCCAACCTGACCGGTTTCAACCCAGAAACCGATGCGGTTGCCTGGGAGGATATGCTGTCACTGGATAAGTGGGCTGTGGATCGTACCCTGAGACTGCAAAATGAAGTGGTGGATGCGTACAACAGCTACAACTTCCTTTCGGTCTACCAGAAAGTTCACAATTTCTGCTCACTGGATCTGGGTGGTTTCTATCTGGATATCATCAAGGACCGTCAGTACACCACTGCACAGGACAGTCTGGCCCGTCGCAGCTGTCAAACGGCGATGTACCGTATCATCGAGGCCTTTGTCCGCTGGATGGCACCCATCACCAGCTTTACCGCCGACGAAATCTGGGAAGCGATGCCCGGGCAGCGTGGTGCATCGGTTTTCCTGGAAACCTGGTACGAGGGGCTGAACAGTCTGGAAGGTGATGAACTTGGCCGTGAGTTCTGGAATACGATTCTGGACGTGAAGACGGCAGTGAACAAAGCCCTCGAAGATGCCCGTGTGGCTGGAACCATCGGTGGCTCTCTGGAAGCGGAAGTGACTCTGTTTGCCGATGAGGCGCTGACAGAAAAACTGAACCGTCTGGGTAATGAGTTGCGGTTTGTGCTGATTACCTCTGCAGCTACCGTTAAGCCTCTGGCTGATGCGGGTGATGCTGCGGCAACTGAACTGGCAGGACTCAAAGTGCTGGTTGAGAAGGCCGGACACAAGAAGTGCGAGCGTTGCTGGCATCGCCGTGAAGATGTTGGCACCATTGCCGAACATCCGGAGCTTTGCGGCCGCTGTGTTGCAAACGTAGAAGGCAGTGGCGAACAGCGGCAATTTGCCTGATTTTCGTTTTTGCCATAAAAAATACCCGGTCAGCACCGGGTATTTTTTTGGACAGTAGTCTACTTTATGACCTGTTGTTCAACGCTGGGGTGTTGTAACTTGTTAAATTCTTATGGATTTCGGTAATTCGCACTATCCCCCGGCGGTTCAAGACACTTAGTATTGACAGGACTCACTGAATAATATGGACTTTTTAGCAGGAACCGGCCATGCAGAGTAATACTTCAGGAAAGCTTCACTGGCTCTGGCTCAGTGCCATCGTGTTCGGCTTTGACCAACTGGTAAAATGGTGGGTTATTGAGGAGTTTTCCCTTTACCAGCAATTACCGGTATTGCCCTTCTTTTCCCTGACCCTTGCTTACAATACCGGGGCTGCTTTCAGTTTTCTCAGTGATGCGTCCGGTTGGCAGCGCTGGTTTCTCAGTGGTGTCGCTATTATTGTCAGCATCATGCTGGTGGGGTGGTTGAAGCAGCTTCGCTCAGGAGAAAACTGGCAGGCCTGCTCTCTGTCATTAATACTGGGCGGTGCGTTGGGGAATTTGATTGATCGGTTGTTGCATGGGCATGTCACCGACTTTCTGTTGTTTTACTACAAAAACTGGTATTTTCCGGCATTCAATCTGGCGGATACAGCCATTACGGTGGGGGCCGCCATGTTGATTCTGGATATGTTCCGGAGTAATCCTTCGGTGGAAAGTAGCAGCAACGATAAATAGAAGAGCAGGAGCGAGTCACGGTGTCAGCAGTAATTGAGGAAGGCAGCAAGGTCACTCTGCATTTTTCCCTGAAGCTGGATGATGGGAGTGTGGTGGACAGCACACCAGCGGAGAAACCGGCATCCCTGATCATCGGTGATGGTAATCTCCCGGAAGGATTTGAAGAAACGCTGTATGGCCTGGCGTCAGGTGAAGACCGGGTGTCCCGGATTCCTCCGGAAAAAGCGTTTGGTATGCCGAATCCCAATAATCTCCAGCGTATCCCCAGGGGCAGTTTTGCCAGTGGGGTTGAGCTGGAGGAAGGGCTGGTGATGTCCTTTTCTGACGCGGCCAACAGTGAGCTTCCCGGCGTGGTCAGAAATTTTGATGATGAAATGGTTGAAGTTGACTTCAATCACCCTCTGGCAGGTCGGCACCTGACCTTTGAGGTACAGATTCTGGATGTAGAGACGCCTTGAGCGATAACCAGAGCCATAAAGCAGTGACAGAAAAGGTTGGTGACTCCCCTATGAAAATCAAACTGGCTAATCCCCGTGGCTTTTGTGCAGGTGTGGACCGTGCCATTGAGATCGTCAACCGGGCGCTTGATGTTTTCGGTCCTCCTATTTATGTCCGTCATGAGGTGGTCCACAACAAGTTTGTGGTGGAAAACCTGAAAGAGCGTGGGGCAATCTTTGTCGATGAGCTGGATCAGGTACCGGATGACGTCATCGTTATTTTCAGTGCCCACGGTGTTTCTCGGGCTGTAGAGGATGAGGCGCAACGTCGGGGCCTGAAAGTGTTTGATGCCTCCTGCCCGCTGGTAAAAAAAGTTCACATGGAAGTGGTGCGCTATTCCCGGGATGGTATGGAGTGTGTACTGATTGGTCACCATGGGCACCCTGAAGTGGAAGGCACCATGGGGCAGTACGACTCACGAAACGGTGGTGCTATGTATCTGGTTGAGAACGAAGACGATGTTCGTGCTCTTGAGGTAGCAGATCCTGCCAGACTGGCCTATGTCACCCAGACAACCCTTTCCATGGATGACACTGCCAAAGTGATTGAAGCCCTGCGTCTCAAGTTCCCTGAGATACACGGACCAAGGAAAGACGATATTTGCTATGCCACGCAGAACCGGCAGGATGCGGTAAAAATTCTGGCGGGACAGTGTGACCTGGTGTTGGTGGTCGGCTCAGTGAACAGCTCAAACTCCAACCGACTGCGTGAACTGGCCGAGCGCTCGGGCGCTGAAGCACATCTGGTGGATAATGCCGACGATGTCAAACCGGGATGGCTGGTTGACAAAGCATCCATTGGTATCACAGCAGGCGCTTCGGCACCGGATATTCTGGTTCAGGGCGTTATCACGCGGTTAAAAGAACTGGGTGCAGAATTACCGGAAGAGTCGGCTGGTAAAGAAGAGAATATTGTCTTTACCATGCCTAAAGAGCTGCGTTTGAAAGCGGTTTCTGATTAGCCTTTTTCTTAAACCGCGTTTGCATTTTTCCAGGATTCCAAGGAGCACGAGGGCCTATAATGATTAACGCAGAAAGAGAACCGGATCTGGAGTCAGCCAATCCTGAAAAAATGAACCAGTGGCTTGTATACTCGCCGAGAGCAAAAGCACATACGGCGATTGGAGGTCACAGGCCACCATAATCACTCATAAAACTAAGTACTTTTGTCCCCGGGAATCTCAGGGCATTCCGGGCTTTTTTGACCAACGGAAATAACCCTTGCATGGTCATACCAATGCACATCCGGGTTCATCCATGTAGCCTGAATTAAAGGAAATAATGTGTCATGCTCCGGTATTTCCTCCAGGTACGGTTCGACCTGGCTGAAAGAAAGGTACATAAAACGACCATAAGCATTATCACCCCCCTGAACCCGTTTATACGATATTTCTGCATCTACATTAATCAGACCGGCCTCAGTCATCATATCTGCCAGCAGATATCCCTGATCAAAGTCAACATGTTTTGACATTCTGCGATATACATTCACCACATAATCGGGAAGTTTCGTATTGATTTTGGCAAGCTGGCGGAACCGGTTTAAATTTTCAGCATCAACAAAGTCCTCAATGACCAGATACCCCCCCGGCTTCAGTGATCTGGCCAGTTTGGCGATGAGTGCATGATTGTCATTATGGGGCAGATGCATGACCACGAGTCGGATAAAAACCAGGTCAAACTTGTTGACGCCGGGATCGTAACTGGTGATGTCTTCATGAATAACTTCAATCTGAGGGGCAATTGCCGCCACTTCATCAAGAAAGTGATCATCAATATCCAGTGCGATGACTTTTCCGTTCTCTCCTGTAGATTCCGCGAGGAATTGACTCATTGACCCCAGGCCCGGACCTACCTCCAGGAAATGACCACCCGTCTTCATATAAGGTTTCAAACTGGCCTGGGACTGAGAATCAAGAATCTGTTGCATGGCTTCCAGTCGATGTCTACTCATACCCAACTTATTGGAAAATGCGTAATCCCCTTCTGGTACCATTGGTTTCTCAAATGCTTCAGATTCAGCATAAGAATACATAGACAATAAAACCAGGAAAATAAAAGTGAACCTTATAAAGATGTTTCCAGTTATTCTCATAGTTAACACCTGCAAGCAATGGGTGAGACCACAAGAATAGATGCCGAATATACTTTATCCACTTATATTTACAGATCAGTTTTCTAATATATTCGATCAGTGGTAATCAAACGCGATGAGCTGTTTGGCTTAATAAAATGACACTTCCGGTTTCCAGCAGGGCTTATGGGGCTTTTGGTGTCACAGTGAACCATTGGTCAAAGGAAAAAGCCATTAATAAGATAAACGTAACCACTTTATATCTGCAAGTTTAATAATGGAGTGACAAAGGCGGCTTTTTATCACCTGACATCCTCCTGGTGACAACTTTTGGTGACCAGGTAGCAAAATATTGGGTGAGACTGAGTGTCAGGGATTGGGCAATGAAGTACAAGGTTGAGCATTGTTTTTCAGCACATCATTCTGCCAGCTCTCATACAAGGTATGAGAGCAATTGCTGTTTTTTGCCCGGTCATCCTCCCCATCAATGGTTTAACCCTTCGAAAGCAATGGGGGTTTCTCTGATTGAGTTGCTGGTTTCTTTGTCCATTGCGGCTATTTTGATCGCAGCGTCTGCACCGAGCATGAAAACCCTTATCGTCAATAACCGGATCGATAATGTGGCTGATGAACTGTATGGCAGTTTGATGCTGGCCAGATCTGAGGCTGTCAAACGACAACGAACCGTTTCATTGTGTAGCACTGTGGATGACCTGACCTGCGATGAAAGTAACGCTGGCTGGCATCACGGCTGGCTTATTTTTACGGATGAACGTGATGATGGCCTGTTGAACGACAGTGATCAGGTTATTCGTCGTGTTGCAGGGCAGTCAGAGCTTATCTCAATCCTGTGGAATCGTGGTTACCGCCTTCGCTTCAATAGCCGTGGCCAGACCAGTCAGGCAGGCACTTTTCAGGTTTGTGACCAGGACAGTAACAGTGATGCCAAAGCAATTATCATCAGCATGACAGGCCGTCTCCGGACGGAGGAGCGGGGCGCATGCGGCTGAAGGATGTTCATAGCAAAAGCCCTGAGAAAAAGAACCGGGGCGCAGGGTTGATAGAAGTATTGATCAGCCTGCTGGTGATCACGATCGGCATTCTTGGTATGGCAGGGGTGCACAGCAGCAGTTTGCAGTATAACCAGTCAGCCTATGTGCAATCACAGGCTACCTTTTTAGCGACGGATATGCTGGATCGTATTCAGGCCAACAACAGCCTGGCCAGAAGCGGTAACAGTTATCATGCAGGTTTGAATGATCTTGAATACAGCCAATGCATTGACAGCGGCTACCCCGACAGCTGCGAAGCTGGAAGCTGTAGTCCTCAGGAAATGGCGGCCTACGATATTCTGCAATGGAAGTTTCAGCTGACCTGCCAGATTCCGGGAAGCAAGGGTTCAATTACCTACCAGGACAGTGAGGGTGTTCGAACGTATATCATTCGTCTCAGTTTCCCGGATATGGGCAACAGGGTCCCCCTGAGTGATGTGGTATTAAGGGGGATACTATGAAGCGGATTGAGAAAGGATTCTCACTGGTTGAAATGATGATTGCCCTGGTCCTTGGTCTGATTCTTTTTACCGGGGTTGGCCATCTGGTGCTGGCATCCAGCCGATCGTGGGTATTGCAGGATGAGCTGGCACGGGTTCAGGAAAATGGTCGGCTGGCCCTGGATATTCTGGGGCAAAGTATCAGTACTGCGGGATATACCGGCTGTCCTGCCCAGGCAAAGCTGGCGAATTTAGTCTATTCCAACAATGATAATCGTCAGTGGATGATGCATTTTGATAAAGGCGTTCTGGGCATTCCTGCCGGTAACAGTGTTGAGCAGCAGCTGGACAGCAATGCTATCTCGGAAGCCATTATTATTCACAGTGTTGATAGCAATCAGTCCACCCTGGTCAGTGGCCATAATACTGGCACTGCTTCGGCAACACTGGCACAAAGCCGTAGCCATGATGAAGGTGATCTTCTGGCGCTGATTTCATCAGACTGTGGGCAGGTTTCCATTTTCCGGGCAGGGGCGGCAACAACCAATAGTGTGGTGACGCATCCGGCAGTAGGCAGTAGCAGCCTTTACAACTGTATCAGTCAGTTACAGGGTAACTTCAGTTGTCATGGCAGTACTATTGGTTCCGGCAATATCAGTCACCAGGGATCACGAATGGCACCTTTGCAGTCTTATGCCTTCTATCTGAGGGAGAGCAATAACGTACCGACACTGTACCGAAAGCTGGCGGGTGAATACGCCAGTGGCAATAGCATCAATACAGAAGCGCTGGTTGAAGGCATTGAAGGACTGAGTATTCGTTATGGGCTGGACAGTGATAATGACGGGGTTGTCAACCGGTATATGACCGCTGGTGAAATAACACCTTACAGCGATGAGTGGCGGCAGATTATTACAGTCAAGCTTGAACTGCTGGTTCGGAGTTTCACTGAAGTGGCTCCGGAAGCTCAGGCCTATTTCTTTGCTGGCCAGCAAGTGCTGCCCGATGACCTATACGTTCGCCGGAGCTTTATGAAAACCATTAAGCTCAGGAATCGGGGGCTGTGATGGGAATCATTTTAACTGCCGCAGGCATCAGACAACATATTGAGTTTTTCAGGAGAAGCCGTTTATTGCATCCGGAAACAGGTGAGAGAGGAAGTATATTGCTGGTCAGCCTGGTGATGTTGCTGGTTATGACGGTTGCTGGTTTGATCTCTGTAAAAATGGCAACGCTTGAAGAGAAGATGAGTGGTAATTATCAGGATCAGCAGATGGCATTTTATGCGGCAGAGGCGGCGTTAAAAGAGGCGGAAAATTTTATTGCTGACAATGCGCTGGCCTTATCAGGCTTTGGCGTGAATTGTGACAATGGGTACTGTTTTGCCGGAAGCGATATTGACGATATTGGCAGCTGTGACCCAGGTGTTTCCGAGCCTTGGTTAACGGGTACCTTGTGGAGTGCGAGTGATCGGCACAGAGTGACGACAGTTACCATCAGCGGTATATCAGCCCGGGCCAAATACATTATTGAGTTTCGCTGCTATATCGCCAAAGAGGCATCAGGGCCTTTACCAGATCCGGCCAACCGTGGGGACTGGGCCAGGTTCTATCGGATTACCGCCCTGGCTAGGGGCGGTTCAGGCGATTCGCAGGTAATGCTTCAATCGTCGTATAAAAAAAGCAATTGATGTTGAGTTAGGGAATATTAACAGGGAAGTGGAGGTGATCATGGATCGATATACCTCACATGGTGTTACTTTCAGGCAGGTCGTGTTGTTCGGGCTGCTGGTGCTGTTGTCTTTTCGGGCCAATGCTGAAGCGGTTTCCAGTGATTATGCCGCAACGCCCCCCTTGATCAGTAATACATCAGAGCCACTGGTGATGCTGGTGATGTCCGTTGACCATGAACTGTTTAAAAAAGCGTACAGCGATTACACGGACCTTAATTCGGATGGACGACTGGATACCAGCTATGTGGACAGTTTTGACTATCTCGGGTATTTCGACAGTAACTGGTGCTATCAATACGCTTCCGGACGCTATTCTCCGGTAGCCCAGGCCACCGGTGATCACGGGCACTATTGCACCACCTCTCAGGCTCCCTGGAGTGGTAACTTTCTGAACTGGGCCACCATGACACGGATGGACATCCTCAGAACGGTGCTTTTTGGCGGAAAGCGATCCACGGATACCGATAATCAAACGATACTGGAACGGGCTTATATCCCCAGGGATGTGCATGCGTTTGTCAAAATTTACAGGAGCAGTGATTCAGGCATTCCCACCGGGAATTTTACGCCCTATAACAACAGTGAGATCAGTCTCTGTAATGTTGCCGGTTCTGAAAATGGCACGCCTGAAGTCAGGGTTGCCAGGGAGGCCTGGCCGCGATGGGCTTCTACAGAAGTAAAGCAGTGCCAGTGGGGCGCACAGAACAGTCCTTCTACCAGTTACAGATTAACGACAAACGATGTTTATATTAACGCCTGTGTCACCGGTAAAGATGCCGCAAGTACCGATCGCTGTAAGCTGTACAGCACTGGCAAGAGCAAACCCATAGGCTTGCTTCAGCAGTATGGTGAGTCAGGGGATATTCGCTTTGGCTTAATCAGTGGCTCTTATGATAAAAATATTTCCGGTGGCGTATTGCGGCGAAATATCAGCAAAATTGCCGGAAACGCTCAGAGTTCTGATGATGAAATAGAGCTTTCTTCCGGACGTTTTACCAGTGTTGAAGGGATTATTCATAACATCAATCAATTCAGGCTGGCGAAGTACAGTTTTTCCCAAAACAAATATACAGATTGTAATAGCTACGGCATTTCTGTCTCGGCGTTTAAATCCAGCAGAGGCACCTACTCTTCACGTCATTGCAGTATGTGGGGGAACCCTCTGGCGGAACTGTATCTGGAAGCGCTTCGTTACTTTGCCGGAGAAACTACGGCTACCAGTAGCTTCGACACCACCAATGACAGAGCCTTCGTCAGTAATCTGTCCAGAGAGAGCTGGGCGAATCCAATGTCAACAGATAATGCCTGTGCCAACTGCTCGATTATTGTTTTATCCACGGGATTGAACTCATTCGATACTGATCAGCTGTCCAGTAGCTCTGATCTTCCGGGAATGACCGGCACCAGCTCTGTTAATAGTAAAACGGATGAAGTCGGGGATCATGAGTATGGCGGCAGTTTTGCCGGTCATTATCTTGTGGGGGGGACGGGTAGTACACGTCAATGTACTGCTAAGTATTTGTCTGGTCTTTCCGATGCTGTGGGCCTGTGTCCGGAAATCCCTCAGCTGGAAGGTGGCTATCAAGTGTCCGGACTGGCTTTTCATGGCAACACAACAGACCTGCGAACAGATCTTGATGGCAATCAGAGAGTGAAAACCTATGCCATAGAGCTGGCCGAAACCATGCCCAGCTTTACGTTGAATGTGGATGGCAGGCTTTTTACTTTTCAGCCGGTTTGCCAGACCAGTGCAAATTTTGGCAGTGGTAGCGGTAATTTTTCCGGTAGTGGCAGTGATTGCACGCTAACCGATGTAGTGGTGGAGAAACTGATACTGGACGGGACCGGGCAGGTGGTTGAGGGGGCTCTGCTGTTTACCTGGGAGGATTCTCTCTGGGGTAACGATTATGACTACGATGCCTCTTCCAGAATCAAGTTTTGTGTTGGCAGCCAATGCAACCAAACAGCAGACAGTACACTGAATACCACCGGGTTTAATGCCAATGAAGTCAGAGTGGCTGTGCAGGTGGATGGCGTATTTGCCGGTCTGAATATGCGTTTCTCTTATACCGTTACCGGGAGTTCAGGGCGTGATGGCCTGCAAACTGATTATGCCTACAAGGGAACAACCGCATTTAAGGTTACTGATTTTACCGCTTCCGGAGCGGCTGCTGGCGTGTTGCCCAAACCGCTGTTTCTTGCGGCAAAATACGGTGGCTTTATCGATCTTGATGGCGATGGCAGTCCCAATCATGATACTGATGGGGATGGCAGCCCTGATAGCGATGATCATCGTGAGTGGGACAATAGAAATAATGTGACGGGAGCCTTGGGCTCGGATGGCTTGCCGGATAACTATTTTTTCGCCAGAAATCCAGCCTTGCTTGCCAGTCAGTTGGGGCAGGTACTGGAGGATATTTCCAGTCGGGTCTCTTCGGCAACGAATGCGGCGCTGTTTGCCAATAGCTCTACAGGCACTGGCGCTATCTATCAGGCACTGTTTCAGCCAAGCCTTGATATCAATGGCAAGTCGGTGACCTGGGGCGGTATTCTCCATTCACTGTTTATCGATAGCAAAGGCTATATCCGGGAAGATGGCAACGGGAATGCCCAACTGGATGACTACCGCTCAGATAAAATCGTTGAACTGTTTTTTGATCCGAATGCCGGACAGACAATGGTTCAACGTTACACCTCTGACGATTTTGGTGTCACCAGGGTAGCCGATGGCCCGCTGAAATCACTCGCTTCACTTGAGACGATCTGGGATGCGCGGGAACAGCTGGCCTTATTGAGTAATCTGACCAATCAGAGAACCTATGATGCGCTCGCCTCCGGTGGCCGATATATGCTGACCTGGCTGGATATCAATAATAATCAGCAGGTGGATGATGACGAACAGCTGCCGTTTATGTCTTCAACCTTTACTGGACATGAAGGGTATCTGGGCGTTTCTGCCAGTGAAGTCGCTACTGTCGTTAACTATGTTCGGGGAGAAGAGCAGGCTGGCACCCGTTCCCGTACCATCGATTTTGATGAAGATGGTATTGATGAAGTCTGGCGCCTTGGGGATATCGTTCACTCAACACCCAGACTGGTGGCAGCACCCGATAGTCGTTACGACGCCTATTACAACGACAGCAGCTATCGAACCTTCCGCAATCAATACCTGAATCGGCGGCATGTGCTCTACGTCGGAGCCAACGATGGTTTGATTCATGCCTTTAATGGCGGGTTCTGGGAAGAGAGTTCCTACCGCTATGAGCGCACAGCCAGTCATGGTGAGGTACAGCATCCGCTGGGTTCAGAGCTTTGGAGTTACGCACCAATGAATCTGTTACCTCACCTTCGCTGGCTCACTGAGACCGATTACCCCCATGTTTATTACATGGATTCGGAACCGATGGTCTTCGATGCCAATATCTTCGCTGATGACAGCACTCATCCTGGTGGCTGGGGAACGGTTCTGGTGGTGGGTATGAGACTGGGAGGGGGCAATATTGATGTCACCATCGACAGTGAAAGTCGTACCATGCGCTCTGCCTGGGTGGTGTTGGATATCACTGATCCCGAGCAGCCCCCGGCGTTGCTGGCTGAAATTACCCATGCTGATCTGGGTTTTACTACCTCACAGCCTGCGCTGGTTAAACGGCGGAAAGCTGGTACGGATGTTAATGGCGAGACCGATTGGAGTAATCCGGTACAAAACGAATGGTACCTGGTGTTTGGCTCCGGGCCAGCAGGCAGCGGGTCTACTGCCCTGAGATCAGCCCTGGAGCAGGGAACGTCGGATCAGAATCTTCGCGTATTTGCTTATGATCTGAATAACAAGAATTTTGTTGCCGGTTTTGATCCCCTTGTGACCTCCTATTCCACGGCTTATGCAGGCGATATGGTGGCTGAAGACTGGGACCGGGATTACCAGGATGATGCCGTTTACTTTGGCACGGTTGAGACAGGAAGTATCGGTTTGAGTGGAAAACTGATGAGGCTGAGGCTGACATCAGCACTGGAAAACTCCAGCCTGAATGTGTTGATGGATGCCGGACAGCCGATTACGGCACCCCCCATGACCGTGACTGATGACAACAGCTTCTGGGTATACTCCGGAACAGGTCGGCTGCTGACCAATGGTGACAATCGCAGTACTGAGGCCAACTATTTCTACGGTGTTCAGGAACCGTTGAACAGCTCCAGGCAGTTTACCTATGCATCCGTCAGCCAGAGTAATCTGGTCAATGTGGGGGATGTGGTTGTATTTACCAATGGTGATGTCGTGCAGAAGTCAGACTCCTCCTATACGCCATTTACGGTAGGCTCCCGAACCATCAACAGTTTCGGTACCTTACAGGCGGTGGTCGCTGAGCAGGGGGGGTGGACGCTGCCTCTCAGTGTTGATGGCTCTGGCCCAGCCGGGCGAAGTGTGAACAGCGCTGCCAGGTTGTTCTCCCAAATCCTGTTTACTGAATACCGTCCACCTGCGGACAGTTGTTCCATTGATGGTACAAGCTCACTTTATGCTGTGCATTACCTGACCGGTACCGCATCGCCTGATGCCGTCCTGGGCAGTGTACCTGTGGATACTCTGGAGCTGGAGCGTTCCCTGAATAAGGTGAGTCTGGGGATCGGTTATGCTTCTTCACCGGTGGCCCATCAGGGGGAAGGAGGGAAACTGACTGCGGTGACCCAGGGGGCCGGTGGCAGTATTACTGCAAGAAACCTTGATTACAGTTTCAGCTCGGAAGGACGGCAGAGCTGGTGGCAGATTTTCAGCATTCCATGGATTGATTGATATGAATACAGATAAACCAGTGACAAATAGTCATGAAAAGGGGTTTTCATTACCCGAGCTGATTATTGTTGTCGCCATAATTGGTCTTCTGGCAGGTATCGTCTATCCCTCCTACAGCCAGTATATGTATGAAGTTCGACGCAGCGATGCCTGGGCCGCCCTGACCGGCGCTATGGCTGCCCAGGAGCGCTGGTACTCCGTTAACCATACCTATACAGACTCTATGGATATGCTCGGTGGAAGCAGTTCTCCCGAGGGTTATTACACCCTGAGCGTTGAAGCCGACAACTCCTCATTTACCCTGACAGCCACTGCGCTGGGCAATGGTGTCCAGGCTACGGACTCAGGTTGTACACAGTTTACTGTGGATCATTTAGGGGTTCTGACCCCGGAAGCGTGCTGGAAATAAACGGACGACTTCCAGTTTTTATCCTTGTTTTTGTACCGTCTATCGACTTCTGAACGTCGGTTTAACTCACACACCTAGATTTAAAGAAAGGCGTCCTCGACAGGGAAGTAGGTGGGTTTGTTATTTCTTCAAACATCGTTAAACCATAAATACAATCGTGGCTTCACGCTTGTAGAGATGATGATCACGATTGTCCTGATCGCCATCATGGTCAATCTGGTGATTCCCATCGGGCAGGTTGCTGAAGGGTTCAAGCTTGATTATGTGAATCAGCGGCTATATGCCAGTGCGGTTCTGGCCAGAAGCGAAGCGATCAAGCGTGCTGAAACCGTCAGCGTCTGTCGCTCTACAACTGGCAGTGGCTGTCAGCCCGGGGTGAACTGGGCAGATGGCTGGATTGTTTTCGTTAACCGCAATGGCAACAACTATGTTGACTGGGGTGAAGAGGTTATTCGGGTGTATAACCCGGTCAGCAGCCCGGTTGAAATTCTGTGGCACAGCAATGCTGAGGTGCTCAGTTTCAGACCCAGGGGGAGCGCAGTTCATCAGGGTGGGTTCACGTTATGTTCGGTGCCAAAAAGACCAGTGTTTCAGCGACTGGTGAATATTTCAGGATCAGGGTTGATTCGCAAGCGTGAGGGTGTGAATTGTTTATGACCAACCATATCAATCCTGCCCATGCCAGCCCCGTAAATGCTGAACCAGGTTCCCTTTCGGTTGCGGCTTTTCACAAGACAGGAAGACAGCCCGGGTCTTTGCGGCAAAAAGGGATCGGTATTGTTGAAGTCATGGTCGGTGTGCTGATTTTTGCAGGGGGCGTAATCGCGGTTACTGGTATGCAGAGTCAGGCCATTCGAGCGAATCATGACGCTATCCAGAGATCCCAGGCCGTATGGATGGTGAATGCCGCTGCTGAGGTAATGAGGCTAAACCCGGCCGGGCTGGCAAACTCTGCATATCAGAGAGAATCATCAAACGCCTCCGCCAATTTGGGCTCCTACTGCCAGGCTTCTCCTCCCCGTTGTATTGGTACCACATGTAATGCTGATCAAATGGCAGCGTTTGATATTCATGGTTTGATGTGCAGCAGTGCCAATATCGTGATCGAACCGAGAATCGACATCAGCTGTGATGGCTCCTGTTTGCCGACGGATAAAGTCAGGGTCCTGATTTCCTGGGCCACAAGGGGAACGGAAAAAGGTGTTATTGGGGATCGTCAGCAGGTTGAATTCAGGTACGTCAGGAATTGAACAATGCCCAACATAATTCATCATCAAAAGGGGTTCAGCATTGTAGAAATGATGCTGGCCTTTCTTATGGGTCTGATAGTCGCAGGCAGTGCTTTACAGTTAATGGTGAACAATAGTCGCTCCGCCAGTGTGAATGAGTTTATTGCCACAGCCCAGGAAAACGGACGTCATAGTCTCTATATCATGAGCACTGAGTTTCGTAGAGCCGGCTTCAGATCCGAGATCGGAGCAGGCTCAATACAACCTTTCTACCTGGGAAGATGTGAAGGGGGGGCGACCTGTACGATTGAAGGTGGTGGTACCAACAGTGATAGAGTGGCCATTCAATATGAGCCCGTACCAAATCGTGACAATGGTCAACTTCAGGACTGTACAGGTGCAACCGTTGTCCCGGGGGCATTGACAGCAGACGTCTATTTTGTAGCCCCGGACCATGCAAACGATCACATCAGCACCCTGTTTTGCCGTGGTTATGATCCATTAACGGGAACTCCACGGGGGAATGCCCAGGCACTGGTTCAGGGTGTGGAGCGATTGCAGGCACTTTATGGGATTGCCCCGGCGGGGGAGTCAAGTATTAATCAGTATGTGACAGCCTCAGGGGTGGCAGACTGGCGACAGGTTTTAGGCATTCGTGTTGGCGTGCTGGTCAGTGCTGGAAAGGAGTCACGTGTTTTTGATAGAAGGTCCAGAACCTATAACCTGCTCGATAGTGGGAGTTTGACAATGGATGATCAGACGCCAAGGTACATGTACAGCACAGCCATTCGTTTGAATAATGCTGGATTCTAGGAGGCTGTCCGAGAGTTCCGGAGAGAGAACCGATGAATAAGGTTAATAAAGGTTTCACCTTGATTGAACTGATGATTGTTGTAGCCATTATTGGTATTTTGGCAAGCATTATGCTGCCCAGCTATCGTCAATATGTCACCGAATCAAAAAGAGGTGAGGGTGCTGCCATGCTGTTGAATGTCATGCAGCAGCAGGAACGGTACTACACTGAGATGTTGAGATACACTGCCAATCTGGCCGATTTAGGGTTTGACACCACAAGCCCTGTAGAGTCTGAAAGTGGTACTTACCAGATACAGGCCGCTCAGTGTGGTTCAGACCCTCTGGAGCGCTGCGTGCAGTTAACCGCTGTTGCCCAGGGTTTGCAGGCAGAAGATGGCAATATGACTTTGGACAGCCGCGGAGCAAGAACACCTCAAAGCCACTGGCGGTGATGTTAGCAAGATGTCAGCAGGTAGATGATTTGCAATAACCCGTTTGGAATTTCACTGATGAAAAAGCCCGATGGATATTATGTGGCAGAATGATCAGTCGATAGCACCATTTGAAGACCACATTAATACGGGCTGTCATTATGGTAAGCGGTTCAGAGCAACGCAAGCAGACGGGTTCTTTTTTATTAATCGTTATGATTGTCATGCTTGTTATGACGTTTTCCGGTCTTATGGTTATGGAAACAGCATTGCTGGAAGAAGTAACAGTAGGCAATGAACAGCGAACCATTGAGGTATATCAGGTTGCCTTCAATGAGTTGGAAAGCCAATTTTCCTACCTGGATGCCAATCCCGTACACTTCCGTAACGCCTTCACCGCGAAGCAGGAAACTCTGTCTCCTATTGTTAATCCGGGTGGGTGTAATAATGCAGTTGGAATATGTCAGAGGGTTACACTCAGGTATGTTTCTAATACCCTTCCTCCCCCCGGATTTGACATTGCTAAATTCATCGGCCGTGTTTATGAGTTAGACAGCATAGCTACGCTGAATGGTAACGGAGCCAGTTCAAGCCAGACTATGGGGATTATCTTCGTTGATACATTACCAGGGAGTTAGTACATGGTTTCAATGAGTTTGACGTGTACAATCTCCGTTCACCCTGAGCGAAGTCGAAGGGTGTTTGGCGCGATCTACCAGAGTCCGGAGTTTCCGCCCTTCGACAGGCTCAGGACGAACGGAGTGCGGAGGCACGACAACCCCCGTCAAACACATTGAAACCATATCAGCCCGGATATTTCATAAACCTGCTCCCTGTCTGTCCTTGTATAAATGCCAGTCCATGTCGCCATTGCCAATGACTGAATTCTTTCTTCCTGGTATTACAGGCTCTCCGCCTTGCTCTATTACCTGCTCGCGTAGTTTGAAACGTCAACAGCCCCTGACGATGATCTTTGCGCTATATAATTCATCAGGTAACCGCCGATAGCTTTCTAAGTTCAACAGGGAAAGCATAACCATGGCATTGGGCGACAAAGACTTAATTCGCTTTTTAATCATTGACTCATCAACCAGGGAAGCAGAATCGCTCCTGAATGTTTTCCGTGAGTCTGGTTATTCCACTCGGGCAAAACAGATCAACTCTTTGGATGATCTCACTGAAGCCACGTCCGGACAGCAGCACTGGGATCTACTGTTGATGGCAGAGCCTCCCGAGCCATTAACTTATTCCCGAATCTTTGATGATATTAATCAGAAAGGCATTGATTTGCCGGGTATCGTCCTGATAAACCCGGATGATGAAACCGATGAGCTGTCGCTTATACAAATGGGTGCCCGTGCAGTGATTCCACCGGGGCATGACGAATATCTTTTGACGGTTGCCCGGAAGGAGTTCGAAGACCTGAAGGTCAGGCGACACCATCGACGCATGAGCGTCGCCTTGCATGAATCAGAAAAGCAGCGTCAATTATTGCTCGATGACCAGGTTGATCCGGTTGTATACATTAATTATGGACACATCCGGTTTGCTAACACGGCATTTATCAACCTGCTGGGGCTGGCGGAAGAGGAGTCTCTGGATGGAAAGTTGTTCAGGGATTTGATCATTACCAAAGATCAGCAGGACGTTGAAGCGTTTCTCATGGGCATTGAAGAAAGCGGTCAGGCACTGGCGGCCATTCAATGTCCTTTAGTCGCTCACAATGGCTCAGAAGTGCCTGTGTCCATAGTGATCTCGCCGACGTCATTTAATGGTGAGTTCACTCTCAGTCTGCAGATTAAGCCCTGCGAGAAAGAAGGTGAGCAGGACGAAGTAGATAAAACCCTGGAAAAGTCAGCGCCGGACGCTGAAACGGGGCTATTTGACCGGAAACTGTTCGATCAGGCATTGGATATTGCTATCCAGAGAGCGGTAGAAGGCAAAGGAAAGTCAACATTATGTTATCTCCATCTGGAAACCCTGAAAGCCGCCCATGAACAGCATGGGAAAGAGGTTAGCCAGAAGCTGTTTAAATCGGTTGCGCATAAGATAACGTCACATCTTGACGCCACGCATCATGTATCCAGCCGGGGAGGGGCAAACTTTGCCGCTCTGCTTCGGGAAGGGGAAGAACAGGACGTTACCGAACTGATGGAAAGTTTGCTGGCAGCCGTTACCGGTGAGGATATTGTCATTGATCAACATCCGTTGCCGGTCAAGCTGTCAATAGGTGCTGTTATTCTCAGTGATACCGCCAGCGATGCTGAAACATTGACTGGTCAAAGTCGTCAGGCCACCGTGTTGGCACAAAAGCAGGGTGGCAACCAACTGTGCTTTTACCAGAAGCGTAAAGTCAGCTCGGTTCATTCCGTTGAAAAGCAGCTGGCTGGCATGGTCAGCCAGGCGATAAAGAACAAAACATTCAGGTTGAGTTATCAACCCGTTATCTCCCTTGCAGGATCACCATCTGAGTATTACGAAGTCTCTTTTGTCCTGACCGACCCGGAAGGAAAGGAACATGAGGCTTCAGAATTCAGGCCCAAACTGGAAAAAATCAGTTTGTGGAACAAGCTGGACCGGTGGCAACTGATTGAAGCCAGTAAAGCATTGATAGCCAAAAGAAAAGAAGGGAGTGATACCCGGCTGTTGCTGCATGTCGGTGGTTGTTCTGCAACGGATGATACATTTATCCCATGGATGAAGGCGGCTCTGAAAACGGCGGGCATTCCTGCGGATGCTGTTGCCATTGAATTGAGTGAACAGAACCTGGCCCGTTACTCAGAAGAGATACCGGATTTTTTCAGCACTCTGAAAGCGATGGGATGCCAGACAGTGATCAGTGAATTCGGTTGCAGCCTTAACCCACTGGAGGGGATTGCTCATCTTGATATTGACCTGGTAAAGCTTGACCAATCCTTCACAGAAGACCTCAGCAGTGGTGGAAATGCCCAGGAGTTACAAAAGATGATCCAGGATCTCAGTCAAAGTGGCCGTAAAGTGATTGTGCCCGGGATTGAAACAGCGGAAGAAATGACCCCCGTCTGGCAGTATGGCGCCGATTTTATTCAGGGCAGCTATATGCACCCCCCTTCAGAGCGCATGGATTTTGACTTCGGGGCGGATGGGTAACACCGCCCTGCCATCCTGCATCTTTTAATGGCTGTTTCCCACCCTCCCATGATTCGAGGCTGTTTCTCAGCACCTGGATTTATGGGTTTATCCCCTTCATTGGGTATTTCAATTTACAGACACCATTACTTACCAGACAATACCGCCCCTGATAGATGTGTTTAAACAAGGGATAGACAGGTATTTCCATGTCAGCAAAGCTCAATATGGTCATGGCCCAGCTGAATCTGGTGGTGGGCGACATTGACGGGAACACGTCCCGTGTCATTGAGGCTGCCGAGCAGGCCCGGGATCAGCTGGATGCGGATGTTGTTGTCTTTCCGGAGCTGACCCTCTGTGGTTATCCGCCAGAAGACCTGCTGTTGCGGCCCAGTCTCATTGTACGGGTAGAACAGGCGCTGAACCGACTCAGGGTGGTTAAGGGTATTGACTTGATTATCGGTGTCCCGCTGATGGGGCCACATGGTCTGGAAAACCAGGCGCTGGTGCTACGTGATGGTGAAATTGTCGCCCGCTACGGAAAACAGCATCTACCCAATTACCAGGTTTTTGATGAAAAACGCTATTTTGTGAAAGGTCAGAACACGGTTATTTATGCCTGCAAAGGTGTCAATATTGCCCTGTTGATTTGCGAAGACCTCTGGTACCAGGGGCCGGTTCGCCGGGCTAAAGAAGCCGGAGCAGACCTGATTATCAGTCTCAATGCGTCACCCTTCCACATGAACAAGCAGTCACTGCGTCAGCAGGTGGTTCGTGAGCGCTGTCTGGAGTCGGGCCTTCCTGTCCTTTATACCAACCTGGTGGGTGGTCAGGATGAGCTGGTGTTTGACGGGGGCTCCTTTGCCATGAACGGTAATGGTGAAGTGGCTGTTGGGGCAACCTGGTTTACCGAAGAACTGTTCTGCGTTGCCTTTGATAAAGGCTCTATGACATTTGAACCGGGAGAGGTTGCTGAAATCCCCGACGTTTGCTCAAGGGTTTATGATGCCCTGGTGACTGGTGTCAGGGATTATGTCAATAAGAATGGTTTTAAGGGCATCGTTCTAGGGTTGTCCGGAGGCATTGACTCTGCCCTGACTCTGGCAGTAGCTACCGATGCCCTGGGTAAAGATCGGGTTCAGGCGGTCATGATGCCCTACCGTTACACCTCCGATATGAGCCTTGAGGATGCGGCAGAAGAGGCGAAAATTCTGGGCATTGACTATAAAGTGCTGCCGATTGAACCGATGTTTGATGCCTTTATGGACACCCTGAGTACCGAGTTTGCTGGTTATGGTCGGGATACCACCGAAGAAAACCTGCAGTCCCGGTGCCGGGGTGTCATGCTGATGGCGATCTCCAATAAGAAGGGTTACCTGGTACTGACTACCGGTAATAAAAGTGAAATGGCAGTGGGATACTGCACGCTCTACGGCGATATGGCCGGTGGTTTTGATGTTCTGAAAGATGTACCGAAAACACTGGTGTTTAAACTGTCCGAATATCGCAATACCCGGGGCTATGTGATTCCCCAGCGAGTGATAGACCGTCCGCCCTCCGCTGAACTTGCCCCGGATCAGGTGGATGAAGACAGCCTGCCGCCCTATGATGAGCTGGATCGCATTCTTGAACTCTATATTGAACAGGATCAAAGTGCCGAATCCATCGTGAAAGAAGGGTTTGACCGGGATACGGTTTATCGTGTTCTGAGGCTGGTGGATATCAATGAGTACAAACGTCGCCAGTCAGCTATTGGGGTCAGAATTACGCCAAGAGGGTTTGGCCGGGATCGTCGCTATCCGATAACTAATGGCTGGAGACCGGGTGTTTAACGAAGCACCTGAGCCTCAAGCGAGGCTCAGGTAATAATGATGCAGTTTATCCAATGACCGGTGCAACTGGCTTATAGAGCCACTGTTATCAACGATATCATCGGCTCTGCCAACTCTCTGTTGCCGTTCCATCTGGCTACTGAGAATCTGCCGGGTCTGATCCTCTGTCATCTGGTCACGGGCCATGGTGCGGGATAGCTGAACACTCTCTGGCACATCCACGACCAGCACACGGTCCACCAATTCATGCTGACTGGTTTCCAGCATCAACGGCGAAACCAGTACGGCATAACGTGATTCAGCATGGGTCAGCTCAAGGATTATCTGATCCCGTATCAGGGGGTGTAGCAGACCTTCCAGCCATTTTCGTTCATCAGCATCAGCAAAGATGATGGTTCTCAGCTTTCTACGGTCAAGACTGCCATCGAGCAAAATCTCCCGGCCATAGCGCCGTTCAATGTCAGCCAAAGCCGGTTTTCCCGGCTCTACCACCACGCGGGAAGCGATATCCGCATCAACAATGCAAATTCCCTTGTTGGCAAAAAAGTCGGTCACTGCCGTTTTGCCACTGCCAATACCGCCGGTGACTCCAACCGTAAATGGGCGCTTTTGTTGAGCTCGGGGCTGCTGTGATTTTACAGTGGTCATCCGTTCAAACCCGAAAAGCTCAGATAAGCCGCAATCAGTTGATCGCCCCAGACCAGAGCAACAAAGCCGGCAATGGCCAGATAAGGACCAAAGGGAATCGGGTTGGATCGTTCCTGGCGTTTACTGACGATCAACAGTATCGCTGCAACAGTGCCAACCAGTGATGAGAGCAGGATGATCAGGGGCAGCTTCATCCAGCCCAGCCAGGCCCCCAGCGCCGCCAGCAGTTTAAAGTCACCGTAGCCCATGCCTTCCTTGCCGGTCACCAGTTTGAATACCCAGTAAACACTCCACAGGGACAGATAACCGGCAATGGCTCCCCACAGCGCCTGTTCAAGGCTTACCACCAGTCCAAAGCTGTTGACGATCAGGCCTGCCCAGAGCAGTGGCAGAGTAATATCGTCAGGCAGTAGCTGGGTATCGTAGTCGATCATGGTCAGGGTCAGCAGTGACCAGCCGAACAGACAGAAGACCAGTGTCTGTAATGTCACGCCGTAGGTCAGGCCAATCATTACCGTCATAAGGGCGCTGAGTATCTCGATGGCTGGATAGCGCAATGAAATCGGGGTCTGGCAGGCTGAGCATTTACCTCTCAGGAACAGATAGCTGATCACTGGAATATTCTCCCAGGCACGGATTTTATGCTGACAGGAAGGACAGGTAGATGCAGGCACGACAAGGTTAAAAGCAGGCAGAGGATCCGGTATCTTTTCCGGGTGTAAAATAGCTTCACTCTGCTGCTGCCACTGCCTTTCCATCATTATTGGTAACCGGTGGATCACCACATTGAGAAAACTACCGACAATCAAGCCAACGATGGTCAGCACAAAGGTCAGGTAAGGGGTTGAGGTCTCTATAAGTTCTATAATCGGTGACATTCACACAGTTCCCTGATGGTGATCAGTATGGCTGGCCAGTCCTCCCCGCCAGTACCTGATCGTTTGATAGTCCAATATTGGCATGCCTGTTGCCGTAATCAAACCTCTGAAGCGTAAGGAAAACAACGGCTGAACCGTAAATCGGGATTTGAGCAGGTTCTCAATTCAACTGTTGAATTCTGGCTAAGTTTGCCAGCTATGCCTTGATAGGGGAACTTTCCAATGATCGATCAGTCATAAAAAACAAATTTGACTATGAATTGTCGTGAAAATGTACGGTAGGACTCTACCCGGTCCGTTTTTGCACTTTGCCCGACAGGATGTGACTGTCATTTTTATCCAGTTGAGAGTCCAAAAATGTATCTGACAAATGACTGAGGTCCAACAACAATGAACTGCAATTATTCATTAGTCCCTTCCGCACAATCCAGAGCTATCCCGGAAAAACCGTCGGATAATAAGGATAATAAGACTGCAACGGGCATTCCTCAGATTCCCTGCGAACATCGCAGTCCTCCTGCACCTGAGACCGTACCGTTAGCTGATTTCACCATAACCAGGGTCGATGTTAACTCTGAGCCCGCTGCTAAAAAAGCACGGCTTGAAATGCCCAATGTGCTTTCACAACCTGACGCAATAGTTCAGATAACACCGGAGGCTTTAACCTCTTGCTTTCAAGAGTCGTGCAACTCGGATGATGGCGAGAAGCTTGCTCGTCTATTATCGGGTACGGATGAAAAAACACGGAAGGAATGGTTCAGTTGCCCACTGTCGTTCAGCGATAAAAAAGACACTCCGATGATATATGCTGCCCGGCGTGGTCATGCAGCAGTTGTCGAGACATTAATCGACCATCAGGCAAATCCCTGTGAAAACAATCCATTTTCTTCCCTTCAGAGTAGTGCTCTAACTATTGCTGCGCAGGAAAATCAAACGAAGGTCATTCAGGTGATGACCAAATCCAAACAGTTTGATCCTGACAACCCCAGGAAAGATGGTATTACCGGATTGATCATGGCCATAAAAAAGGGTTACGCCGAGACCACGAAAATCCTTTTGGAGCACAAGGCTGACCCCAACTTCAAAATTCGTTGCGCTGGGGATGATAAGATTGGATTCAGATCCATTGGCAACTTTGGAGAGAATGAATCAATACCACCAGGGCTGCTTTGGTTTACTCCTGTTATGTTTGCAATTGTATATGGAAACCACATTATTCTGGAGCAACTGCTCGCAAATGGTGGAGATCCAAATAATATTGATTCGGCTAATCCCATTCAGCAATCACCATTATTTATGGCAACATCTTCCAGGACTCCTGCAGCAGCAAAGATGATCGAGATTTTATTAAACTATGGAGCTAATATGCACGAACGGATAGCTCTGCGTAAAGAGGTTCTCAGGAATGTAACCCAGGAAAAAACTCAACTCCATCATACTCTGCTTGAACTCGCATGTTTTTGCTCTGAAACAGAATCTGATCCTGAATCTCAATTACATAACAATGCTCAAATTTTATGTGATCATTTTCGAACACCTGAAGGTCAATCAGTTGAAAGGTCAATTCTGAAGTGGTTTTATACTGGTCAAAGTATCTTGAAAAATACAGTTTTGACCAGCGATTTTTGTGATGAAGCCATGACCAGACCCTCTCTGAGAGAGTATCTCATACGCCATTTAAGTTTATTAACTTCATTGTTAGATGTGTTTGGTAATGAAGAATCTTCCGAATCCCGGGATGACAAGTATCAAAGAGCAGTCAGTTGTGCCAAAGAAACAAGACTACGTTTGCACGAAGATTTAAAAAGTGCTAATTCAGCTGAGCTTCGGCAAATGGTAGAAGAAGTGTTGGATAAATTTAATGACTACAACATGGATTTTAATGATGAAACGATAAAGAAATTTCTCAAAGCAAATGAGAAAATTGAAGTGGAAAACCCCGCCTTGAAAAAAACAGAGTATCAAATTGAAATTTTTTCTGTGCTATTAGTTAATCCCATGGAAGTTATTAACTACATTTTTCGTCTATTATTTTAGTGATCATTAAGAAGGAGTATTACAGCAAGGTTTGGGCTATTTGTTGTTAGCCCTTGCTGTGCTGCTGTCAGTGTTCCAGATCTGGCAGGGCGTGACCTCAACCATTTATGCAGCGTACTTCAGGCCAGCTCACCTGACCTGGGTGGTGGTACTGATTTTTCTGCATTATCCACTCATTAAAAACTCCGGGAATAAACAAGAAGGCAGCCCGATAATGGTGACTGGCCGATTGGTAGACCTTGGGTTCTGTGCTCTGGCCCTGTTTGCTGGATACCAGATCATACAGTTTGACTATAACGATATTAACTATCTTCTGTTTGGCTTGGCCAATACGGATTTGCTGGCGGGTGTCGTTTTTACGCTGTTATTGCCGTGCCTTTATTAGGTGATTTCGGGTTACTGGTCGCCCCGCAATGGCGAATGGGGGCAAAGCAAAGCCCACGAACCACAAGCGAGTGAACCTAATAACCGTTTTGAGGTCAAACTGCGGTGTTTATAGTTCAACTGCGCAGGGTTTTATTCTGAAAGCAATGGCATCAACCTATACCCGTCCAAAGCCTGATGGCCGGGTTGAACTGCAAGCCGGTTCAAGTGGGACGTCTAACCACTATATAAGTACATATAATGGTAAAAGAGTCTCTAATCATCAGTCCTCTGGTGGTACAGCCAAGAATCTGGACGATAGCAGACGTATTGAAGATGCCTTTTGGCAACAAAAAATGTTGCATGGGCGTCAAATCACCACGGCTTGTGTGATTACAGCCTACGGCAATGATAGAACGTCTCTTAGAAGCGGCTTCTTCCTGCAAAAACTCTGCTTAAGGAACATTCTCCATAACAATAGAAACATCACCCCGGATCAGGTTGTCCGGGCGTTTAACCTGAAACCAGATCACAATAAGAGCAATTTAGCGATAGCGTGCTTCAAAGCGGAATGTTGCCTGAAGGGGCTGTCAATGAACGACCAACGGCTCACACCGGAGGCAGTGGTTAAGGATTTCCCGGATAGCCCGGAGGGCAGAATGGCACTGGCGCACTTCAAGGAAAAATGTTGCCTGAGTGGCCTGGCGTTGAACGACCGGCAGTTCACACCGGATGTCGTGGTTAAGGATTTCCCGGATAGCCCGAAGGGCAGACTGTCCCTGGCTCACTTTAAGGAACACTGTTACCTGAAGAAGGTGATGTTGAATGGCCAGCAAGTCACAACGGAGGCGGTGGTTAAAGATTTTCAGGCAGCCGGGGCAACAAAGGCGCTGGGGCGTTTTAAGGAACATTGTTGCCTGAAGGGAGTGAAATTGAATGGCCAACTGGTCACAGCGGAGGCGGTGGTTAAGGACTTTCAGGCAGCCAACGCAAAACTGGAGTTGGCACGCTTTAAGCAGCAATGTTGCCTGCTGGGGCTGGCGTTGAATGACCGGCAGGTGACACCGGAGGCCGTTTTTAAGGATTTTCAGGCAGCCAAATCAACACTGGGGCTGGCGCGCTTTAAAGCGGAATGTTGCCTGAGAGGTGTGCCACTGAACGGCCAGCAGGTGACACCGGATGAGGTGGTCAGGGATTTTCAGGCAGCCAAAGCGACACTGGCGCTGGCGCGCTTTAAAGAGCAATGTTGTATGAATGGGCTGATGTTGAATGGCCAGCAGGTAACACCGGATATGGTGGTCAGGGATTATCAGGCAGCCAACGCAACACTGGAGCAGGCACGCTTAAAGGCGGAATGTTGTCTGAGAGGGCTCCCATTGAATGGCCGACAGGTGACACCAGAGGCAGTGGTCAGGGACTTTCAGGCACTCAGGGCAACACGGGAGCTGGCACGCTTTAAAGCAGAATGTTGCCTGAGGGGCCTGACGTTGAATGGTCGGCAGGTGGCACCGGATGAGGTGGTTAAGGATTATGCGCGGGGTGGATGGCTGCTTGAAAGTGCAATTTTCTATGCTCAGCTGGCATTGAGTGACAGGGTATTGAATGGCCGCTATCTGGATAACAAGGAAGTATTGGACGCGTTTCATCAAGCTCCGGGGGATCATTCTTCAAAGCAGGTCAGGTATCTGATTCAAAGGCTGAGACAATCCTGGCGGTACGATGAAACCAAAGAAGTTCAGGATTTGCTGCAAGCGGCCTGGCGAATCTTGGACAACGTATCGGTCAAAGGTGATGAACAACACCGGCTGCAATGCATATTGAAATTCATGGCTATGCATCATGAGTTGCGAATTGATCATAAGCGGGTGTCCGCAGAGCAGGTATTGCATTCCATCAAAATACTGAGGCGTTCATTTCAGAATTCACGCCTGCATTTCTTTTTCCTGGCATACTGCTGTATCAACAGCCAGTCTGTTAATAAACGACAGATCCATAAAGATCAGGTTATGGCGTGTCTTCAGAGTTTTCCTGAAGCCAGCAAGCTCCGCCACGCTTTAAACTGCTGGTTTGAACAATGCAGCCCGGCATCCAATATCATGGATGAGTTGCTGTTCAAATCGGATTTCCTCTCCGAAGTGATACCCGATACAGAGAGCTTTGGCCGAAGAGCAACATCGGTAGAGGTATCCGTTGCCAATCCTGACAGGGAGGAACTATTCCCTTATCAGGCCAGGGAATACCGGGATGAAACAAAACCTGTGTCTGCTACCTGGGCAATGATCGTCAGAGGGTATCAACCCCTGAAACAATGGCCACGAACAGGCGCAACGAGTGTCCGGGGAGTTCCACAGTTAAATGCGCTAACGCTGAAAACACTGGAGGTTATTCAGGAAATCAATGGTGCCAATACCGCTCCAACCATTCTGATTACCGGTTCATACTCACGTTTTTTACAGAACCTCTGCCCGGTATTTAATGATATTGATATTATCTGCACGACAGAAGAGGTCGCCAGAGCGCTTTTTGACAAGCTGCAGGCACTGAACACCGACAGGGATTCAGAAATGCCAACAAACATCAGCATCACATCAATCCCGGGATGTCAGGCGATTAAACTGCCAAAAGCCTACAACATTCATCTTATAGACGGTGATTTGGGTGCTAAAGCAATGGAGTTTCAGGTCAGTGTTGATGACAGAGTCATCCATGAGAATGCAGAGCCATCTGCCGTTCGCGTTCCCGGCGTTGAGAGGCCGGTATGGTATTTGTCGTTTGCTGAAGAAACCAGGCTTATGAACGATACGCTGGAACACCTCGCTGAGAACCTCGACCCGTTGACAGAGCAATTGCAACAAGGGGCGGTATTTGACTTACCCCGAACGCTTCTTTTTAACAACCCTGTGAACACCGGGGAACGTATTTATGGCTTGCTGATGCGCTCCTTGCTTACTCTGAATAAAGCCAGGCAATTTATCGCTCTGTACTCTGAGCAACAAACCGGAAGATCAGACTTTCGGACTGACCAGCTGCAAGAACAACAACAACGCCTGCATACACTGACTGCGAAGCTTCAAACGAAATTGAATGGCCATGTTTGCCGTCATGATTTTGAGCAACGGGTAAATGGCTGTCTATCGACCATGCATAATGATTACCAGATCAAGAGGAAGGGCTTTATCAAAGCACTGCTGGCGATGATGCATCCTGAATATGACCAGGTAAATATGATCACCGACTGCTCCTCCCCCGAACACTCCACACAGGAACCTAACCATTATTTTCAGGTCTGACAGTGGTATTTATGGTTAAAGTGCGCCGGGTTTTATTCTGAAAGCAACAGCATCAACCTACTCATCTCCACATTCTGCTGGTCGGTTTGGTCAACAAGCCAGTTCAGGCGGGGTTCCTGATTGTTCAAAAAGCACCTGTAACTGCAAAAGTGTTGCAAGTCATCCGTCTTATAGAGCCACAGCTATCCCCTCAGATATTGGCAAATGTACTGAGGATGCCTTTTGGCAAAAAAAAACATTAGAAGGGCGTCAGATAACCACGGCTGTAGTGCTTGCTACCTATGAAAATGAGAAAACGTCTCTCAGAAGCGGGTTCTTCCTGCAAAAGCTCTGTTTACAGAACGTTTTACATGGCAATAGAAAAGTTACCCCGGATCAGGTCATTCAGGCATTCAACCGGCAGCCGGACCGAAAGAATAAGTACAAATTAGCAATAGCACGCTTCAAGGCCGAATGTTGCCTGAAGTGTCTGCCGTTATATGGCTATCAGGTTACACCGGGTGAAGTGGTTAAGGATTTTCCGGGTAGCCCGGAAGGCAAACTGGGGATAGCGCGTTTTAAGGAACAATGCTGCCTGAAGGGCCTGATGTTGAATGGTCGGCAGATTTCACCAAATGCGGTGGTTAAGGATTATCAGGCAGCCAACGCAAAACTGGAGTTGGTGCGCTTTCAGGAACAATGTTGCCTGAGGGGACTGTTGTTGAATGGTCGGCAGTTCACGCCGGATGAGGTGGTTAGGGGCTATCAGGCATTAAAGGCGACACTGTCGCTAGCGCGTTTTCAGGAACAATGTTGCCTGAAGGGGCTGTTGTTGAATGGCCAGCAAGTGACAACGGATGTCGTGGTTAAGAATTATCAGGCAATCAAAGCAACACTGGAAGAGGCACGCTTCAAAGCGGAGTGTTGCCTCAGGAGGCTGACATTGAATGGTCGGCAGGTTACAGCGGATGAAGTGGTTGAGGGCTACCAGATAGCCAACGCACCACTGGAGCTGGCACGCTTTAAGGAACAATGTTGCCTGTGGGGCCTGATATTGAATGGTCAGCTGGTCACACCGGATTCAGTGGTCAGGGATTTCCCGGATAGCCCGGAAGGTGGACTGGGGATAGCACGTTTCCAGGCGGAATGTTGCCTGAGGGGGCTGTTATTGAATGGCCAGCAGGTCACACCGGGGGCGGTGGTCAAGGATTATGAGCGTGGTGGCTGGTTGCTCGAGAGAGCTATTTTTTATGCTCAGCTGGCATTGAATGCAAAAGCGTTGGATCAAAACTGTCTGGATGATCAGAAAGTATTAGAAGCATTTAATGACGTTCCCGGGGATTATTCTTCAAGGCAAGCCAGGTATTTGATGCAAAGCCTGAAACCTCCTCAGCGGTACGATGACGCCAATGAAGCTCAGAATGTACTGCAAAAGGCCTGGCAAATCTTAAGCAACGTATCGGTCCGGGACGATGAGCAACTCCGACTGAAATGTACATTGCAATTCATGGCGATGCAGTATGAATTGACCATTGATCATCTGAGAGTAACCGCAGAACAGGTATTGCAATCAATTACCGCACTGAGATGCTCATATCAGAATTCACGCCTGCATTTCTTCTTTCTGGCGCAGTGTCATATCGCAAGACAGCCTGTTAATGGACGGCAAATCCATAGGGAGCAGGTTCAGGAATGCCTTCAGAGTTTTCCCGAGGGAAGCAGGCTGCGCCATGCGTTAGGCTGCTGGTTTGAACAATGCAGCTCCGCAGCCAATATAACGGATTCTTTACTGGTTAAACGGGTAAGTGCCGTTACCTCGGGTAGTGATAATTCTGACGGATATAAAAATTTTGTCGTACAACAAGAGACTTCTGTTGCCATTGCCGCTGGTGCTGTTCAAACCCGGAAGTACTTGCCAAATGAATGGATAGCAACAAGCGGGCCGGAGACTCCGAACCATCAGATTCCGCAATTAAATGCACTAACACTGAAAACCCTGGAGATTATTCAGGAAATCAATGGTGCCAATAACGATCCAGCCATTCTGATTACCGGTTCATACTCCCGTTTTTTACAGAACCTCTGCCCAGTATTTAATGACATTGACATTATCTGCACGACAGAAGCGTCTGCCAGAGCACTCTTTGATACGCTGCAGTCACTGAATACCGACAGGGACTTTGAAATCCCCAAAAACATCACCATCAGGCTAATACCGGGATGTCCGGCGATTAAACTACCAAACGCTTATAATATTGAGCTTGAATACGGTGATTTGGGTACCAGGGCAATGGGGATTCAGGTCAGTGTTGATGCCAGAGTCATCCATGACAATGCAGAACGATTGGCTGTTCATGTTCCCGGCGTTGAGAGGCCGGTATGGTATTTGTCGTTTGCTGAAGAAACCAGGCTACTGAACGATACGCTGGAACACCTCGCCGAGAACCTTGATGCGCTGACAGGGCAATTGCAACAAGGGGCGGTATTTCACCTGCCGCGAACCATTCTTTTTAATTTTCCGCAAAGCCCTGATGAGCGTATCTACGGCCTGCTGATGCGCACCCTGCTTACCCTGAATAAAGCCAGGCAGTTTATCGCTCTGCACTCTGAACAAAACCCCGGAAGTCCTGACTGCCGGACCGACCAGCTTCAACAAGAGCAACAACGCCTTTATGGGCTTAGTGCGAATCTTCAAGCCAAATTGCATGGCCATGTTTGTCTTGCTGCTTTTGAGCAGAGAGTTAACGACTGGCTAACAACAACTCACCATGTTAATGATTACGAGATCAAGAGGAAGGCTTTTGTCAAAGCGCTGCTTGCGTTGATGCATCCTGAATAAGTGCAAGTGTGCGCTAGTCCTTTTTCACCGCGTTCACTTTATTTAGACGTCAGCAGCGTCGCCTTAATCGCTGCCGTATAATTTCAATATCTGTCGCTCGACACCTTTTGGTTCATAATCGGCAACGCTAATGGGTGAGTTTTTTTCGATGTACTCGCGAATCACTTCTGCGTCCAGAAAGCCTGTATCTACAAAGCCCGGATAGGAACTCACATCAGGATACTTATCACCTCCCCTTGCAGAGAAACTCAGAGTTGCCATCTTATAAGTTTTATTCCTATCCAGTGGTTTCCCGCCAATACGAACATGTTCAATTCCCGATGCGGTGATCACCATCTCAACACCAGAGAAGTGAGCAAATGCACCGCTATTAGCGGGCATTTGACCAACAACCTTAAGGTAATCGAGAACCTGCTGACCAGACATCTCAACAGTAGTCAGTGTGTAGCCGAATGGAAATACGATCAGAGCATCTTTATAAGTAATCTCTCCGGCATTGATGCTGGCACGAATCCCGCCTCCATTGGTTACCGAAAAGTCAGCACCGGTTTTGTCCATAAAAGCCCGGGTCAGTAACGTGCCCAGATTGGTTGGCTGGAACCGCACTTCTTTATGTTCGCCCATTAAGCGTTGGTCGACATTGCCAATTTTAACATCAACCAGTTTTGCACCCGCCTCCTGATAAGGAGAAAGAAGCCTCATCATTGCTTCATGATAAGGAATTCTGGTTTCACTTTCCTTGTGGTTAACAGGGATCAGCTGGTAATCAATAAGTTCGAGATCACCCTGTTGATAAACGAAATCTGCGCGCCCAACGTATTTGCCCCACTCATGGGCCTGTACGATCCAGGTGTCATTTTGCAAGTCAGGCTCAAATAATGGATCCTGGGAGTGACCGCCAACAATCAGGTCGATGCCGTTTACGGTACGAGCAAGTGTTACATCACCGGGAGCCTTAACACCATGATTGCCATTGGGGTAGTGACCCATGTGCGTTGAAGCAATGATCACATCGGCCTTCTCTTCCAGTTTGGGCAGTAATTCACGCGCTGCCTCAATCGGGCTTGCAAATGTCAGACCTAGCACATTCTCAGGATTAGACGTTTTAGGGGTATCGTCTGTGGTTAAACCCATAACCGCGACACGAAGACCATCAAGATTGAACACGGTGTAAGGCGCAAACAATGGCTCCCCACTTTTCTGATCGATAATATTGGCTGACAGGAATGGAAATTCTGCCAGTTCTTCCTGCATCATCAATATATCTCGCGGGTTATCAAATTCATGGTTGCCAACAGCCATTGCATCGTACCCAAGCATATTCATGCCTTTGAAGTCAGGTACAGCGTCCTGCAGGTCTGACTCGGGTGCACCTGTATTAATGTCACCCCCGGACAGTAGCAGTACATGTCCACCTTCTTCAGATACTTCTTTGCGAATCTCCTCAATCAAAGTCATTCGGGCTGCCATCCCGAACTGATCTTTCCTGTCATGCCAGAACCGACCATGATGGTCATTAGTGTGCAGTACCGTTAACTGGTAAGTTTTATCCGGGTCGAAGGCGGGGCCCGTTTGTTTTTCCGGGATAAGGGAGCATGCGCTAACCATAACCGCAATAGCAGCGACGGCCAGGTGAGTTGGTTTTGATAATTTAAATGCCATTTAAATGATGTCCTAAAAAATAAAAAGAAAAAATTGTTTTATTTGGGTGAGTGAGTTGCATAAATCTCGTTATATCAAGAGAGGTTAACTACTTAACAGCCTTAGCTCAAATCGGCAGAGATATTAGAGGCTGTTGTAAAAGTTACTGATCATTAACTCAGGATAAAGATCAAAAGTCGTCTATAACTACTAGTTTTTTGCCATCACCTTCAGCTGTGATACCAGTAAGGACTCCATGTTTTTTTGCTGTCTCAGCAACACCCTTATTGCCTCTTCCCTCTGTAACAGCCTCGGGAGTGGCCATGGCAGAGAGCAGCAAATCGACCAGATAGCTCATGCAGTCATCAGATGGTTGCTCCAGACAACTGATAAACGCCTTTAAATTGAAGGTTAAGTGATTAAACAACGTAGCGGGGGACTCAAATACATCAGCTATAGGTTTATCCCGAAAAAAGTAGTTTTGACTTCCGTCCAATCTATAGTCAGCCAAGACCTTGCTATGGCTTAACGACTGAGCTTCAATGGCTACTGCCAGGGAAATAAGATTGAGTCTACTCTGCTCGCTCATCAGTAATACGTCCAGACAATTATTGTCATTGATATCTTTGATGGCAGGGTCGCTTCCCCTCTCTATAAGGGGTTGGATATAGGCCTGATCTCGCCTGGCGCAAGCATAATGCAATGGTGTCAGACCGTATTTATCCTGTGAGTTTATATGCCTGCTGACCGGTAAACTTTCTGATTGTATTATTTTTGTGAACACTGGGTATTGTTTTTGATGTCCACGTGTTGAAGCTTTTTTATGTCCTTTGGCAATCAACAGGTGCAGCAAATTTTTCCGGTTACAGTCCTCAATAAAAGGATCAGCACCCATTTCAGTGATTAAATCAATGGCAACCTCACCGCCACCGTTTGCTATGACAGACATTAAACCCGTTACATATTTCCATTCTGGCCACCACAGACAATCATTGATGGACAGGGCTGGATTTTGCTCCAGAATTTCTTTGCCTTCCTGGATAGCCTGGGAAATTTTGGCCATGGAGCTGGTTTTATGATGCTCGACAGTCAAATCCCAGAACCAATGCTGAATGGGAGTTACCGGCCCATCGGGGTTGGAAGACTCTAAAGTGGATGGTGCATCTGACGATGATGCTTGCATCTCATTAGCCTTTTCAAGGGCTTTAAGATTTTTTCTGGCAATTGCCACTAACTCAGCCTTAGTAGCCTGATTCTTGGGCAAATCTAGCTGATCATCAAGTTTCGCAAATGCATTTTGCACGCCAGAAATCGATGTGGGAACCATATCTGTTTACCCTGTAGTGTGATTGACGTCAATCTTCAGGTTCCTGGAAGAATCATCCAGAGCATCACACCAGACCAGAAAAAAAGGAATAAGTTCATTTTAAAGAGTCGATAAAGGTCGACAAGATTGTTCTTAACCGTCTCGTCGTTGCCCGCCCAACGTTCTTTCAGGCAGGGCAGCGTCAGCAAGGCTGCCACGGCTTGCACATCCGTAGGGCCTGCATCACGACACATGAACGCAATGTTCCCAAGTAAATTCAGACAGGTTAGACGTTCCTGTACGGGCAGGTGGGGGGAGTCACGTTTCAGGCAGGGCAGGCTCAATAGGCTTTCAGGTTTTCCTTATCCTGTGGTAATGAAACGATAAAGGAGTGTGACTGCCTTTCACCACCCCTATCAGGAATATAACGACTCGTAAAAAATGCCCAAAATTTGAATGATCGTCCATTGTCTTTCCTTCAAACCGACCACATGTTCCTCCTGATTATTGACCGTTAAGACATTTATTCCCTGGAAACAGAAAAACACCCATCTCGCCGTTGGGTTCTGGCAGGGCTTCTTTTTCTGGTTTGGAAATACTCGGCTCTGTTTTTTCAGCTCCTGCCTTATTTTGTGCTGGATAGCAGCATAGACCATCAGGCACAGTGTCATCACCATTAACAGGGCTTCAATGCGCTCAGCTTTTTTCAGATAGAGTGAAGAGACCAGAAAGTCCAGGCTTTTCAGGAATCGAAAGCCGCCCTCAACCTGTTGTTGTGACTTGTAGGTAGACAACAGCTCCGTGGCATTCATGCAATTCTGATCCAATTCATGCGCATTCCGGAGCATTCGGCCACCCCCCATCGGAGCGCAGCGACGCATCGGTTTGCAGCTTAGGACTTAGGTTCGGACTTCGCCAGTTTTGCCTGTTTCTTGCGCAGTGACTCACCCTCAGAGGGGCGCGGTGGGCGTTATGAATCAACCGGTCCAGAATCGCATCTGCCAGTGTCGGATCACCGATCAGTTCATGCCAGTGATCAACCGGCATCTG
>NZ_JBLYNV010000044.1:0-50301 GCF_049310165.1 Endozoicomonas sp. ALE010
GCGCATCTTACCGCGCCAGTTTGATTTGTCAACCGGTTGTTTTTCGTTCATCTCCAAACAACCCATTTTCAAACCGCACTTCCCGGTCAGCTATGATGATTCATTCTGCTGATCCATGGGTGACCGTTTCAGGTTAGCCCGTGGAAGAGCGGCGCATTTTACGCAGGTGTGGATAAAAGTCAACACCCTGAATTTTTTAACCTCATAAAAAAAGCCACTATTTTGCGTAGCGGCTTTTTCCAGAACGTTTAATCGGCGTCAGGCTTCCATAGAGCCTTTCAGCTTTTTCATCGCATTCTTTTCCAACTGGCGGATACGCTCAGCAGATACTCCATAGGTATCCGCCAGCTCATGCAGCGTTGCCTTTTCTTCTGCCAGCCAACGCTTTTGCAGAATATCCCGGCTGCGTTCGTCCAGCTGTGCCAGTGCACTTCTCAGCTGGGAAATCGAACTGTCGGACCAGTCGGCATCTTCAAGCAGAGAAGAAGGGTCTGAGTTATGGTCTTCCAGATAGTAAGCAGGTGCCTGATAAGCGGTATCGCTATCATCGTCACCATAGCCATCAAAAGCGGTATCCTGGCCAGCCATTCGGCTTTCCATTTCGCGAACCACTTTAGCTTCAACACCCAGATCTTTGGCTACGGCATCCGCTTCATCATTGGTTAACCAGGACAACCGCTTTTTAGCGCTGCGCAGGTTAAAGAAAAGTTTGCGTTGCGCTTTCGTGGTCGCGACTTTCACAATACGCCAGTTGCGCAGAATAAATTCGTGTATTTCCGCTTTGACCCAATGCACAGCAAAGGAGACGAGCCTTACCCCAACTTCAGGGTTAAAACGCTTAACCGCTTTCATAAGACCCACATTGCCTTCCTGAATCAGATCTGCCAGTGGCAGACCATAGCCGGAATAGCTTTTGGCAATGTGAACAACAAAGCGAAGGTGAGACATGACCAGCTGACGAGCCGCTTCCAGATCATTATGAAAGAAGAGGCGCTCAGCAAGGGTCTTTTCCTGTTCAGCAGACAACACAGCAATACTGCTGACTGACGCAACATAGGCATCAATATTGCGGCCAGGAACTAACATATCGACTGGTTGAAGACTGGTGCCCATAACTGACTCCGTCAAGATACCCTCTTATTTAGACTCTGTTAAAATAGCTGAAGTTCAAACGAATACTAATAATAACAACAATTCGGTTCACAATCGCTATCGACTTTACAGGACATTTTCTTACTTTACACAGTCTATTCTCGGTCAGCCTCCTAGTCAGGTACTAAAGCCTGAAAATGTCGATAGCAGCTGCTCATTGCCCCCAGAACACCAAACGCTATTCCGGCCAGCAACAATACGCCCAACACGCCAAAACCGGGGCCAGATAATACCATCTCGCTATTATACAGTCCGGCAATATTCATCATTTCATGACTCAGGACAGCTAATAATGAAAAAACAATCACTTGAGCCAGAATGGCACCAATCACGCCATACCAGATCCCCATATAGATGAAGGGCATGGCAATAAAGCCCCGGGTTCCACCCACCATACTGATAATTTTGATTTCATCACGGCGGCTTTCAATACTGAGGCGCACGGTGTTGCTAATCACCAGAACCACGGTAAGCCCGAGAATCCCGCCAAGCATGATGGCAAAGCGTTCAAGCATCGTCAAAATTGCCTGCAGCCTCTGTACCCACTGCCGGTCCAGCCGAACCTGGTCAACCCCTTCCATTTGTTGATAATGGACCACGGCATCATCCAATTGTTCAAAAGAAGCCTCACTGACAGGCAGCAGCTCAACCACCCCCGGCAATGGATTAAACCCAAGCTGGCTAATTACATCCTGCAGTCCGGCCTTTTGCTGAAAGTCGTTCACCCCCTGTTCCGGTGACAGGTAGACAACTTCTTTAATCAGAGGGTCTTGACGATAATCCGCAATACGTTGATCGATAATTTTCTGGCTAACCCCATGATTGAGGTAAATGGAGATTTTGGGCTGCCCATCCCAGGCGGCCCCCAGCACCTGCACATGACTCACCAGAACAAACAGTAAAACCGGCAGGGAAAAGGCAACCGCGATCAGCAAGCTGTTCAACAGACTGGCCACAGGGTTGTTCAGCAGACGGGTCAGTGCATCCCTGCCCACCTGCCGATGCAGGCTAACGAAAGAGTGCAGTGTCAGGGTTGCTACGGTCTGGCGATTGGCACCTCTTTTGTGGGTATCTTTGGCTTCTTTAGAAACCAGGCTTCCCGCACTCTTTCCAGCGGTTTTGCCCATACCCGCCTGTTCATCCACTGTGTGCCGACGACCATGTTGCTGTCGCCTGTTGTTCTTACTAAACAGACTCACTGAACCTCCTGGTCTGCAACCAGCCTGCCATGATCCAGGGTCAAAATACGGTGTCGCATCCGGGCCACCAGCGCCAGGTCATGACTGGCAATCAACACGGTAACACCCACCTGATTAAAGTTCTCAAACAGCTTCATGATTTCCGTGGACAACTGCGGATCAAGGTTTCCAGTGGGCTCATCCGCAAGAATCAAAGCCGGGCGATTCACGACTGCCCGCGCCAGGCCAACCCGCTGCTGTTCACCACCGGACAGAGCCACTGGCAATAACTTTTCCTTATTTAATAACCCGACCATATCCAGGGCAGCGCGAACCCGACCAGCGCAATCACTGGGAGAATAGCCTGCGATCAGCAGTGGTAAAGCGACATTTTCAAAAACAGTACGATCAAACAACAGCTGGTGATCCTGAAAAACCACACCAATATTGCGGCGAAGATAGGGAATCCGGCTGTTCTTCAGAGCCCGCAGGTTATGCCCTCCCACCCAGACCTGACCTGCACTGGCCCTCTCAAGAAGCATAATCAGCTTCATCAGGGTACTTTTTCCTGCACCAGAATGGCCTGTCAGAAACGCAATCTCTCCCCGCTCCAGGTGAAAACTGACCTGCTCAAGGCCAACATGACCTCCCGGGTAACGCTTGCTGACACCGTCAAAGCGAATCATCCAGCTGTCCTTAATCTATTGGATGGTATTCAAGTCACCAACACTCTAATGAGCGACATTTGTCGCTCATTGCAGGTCATATCAACCTTCCCGGGAAAATAGCGCTTTAACAAATTCCTTAGCCGAGAAGGGTCTCAGGTCATCTATCTGCTCACCCACGCCCAGGAAACGGATTGGCAGTTTCATCTGTTTGGACAGCGCGAAGATCACCCCGCCTTTAGCGGTTCCATCCAGTTTGGTCAGGGCCATGCCGGTTAACTGCACCGCTTCATGGAACAGACGAGCCTGGCTCAGGGCATTCTGCCCGGTGCCCGCATCCAGTACCAGTAACACTTCATGAGGCGCATCAGGGTCCAGCTTCCCAAGCACCCGCTTCACCTTTTTCAACTCCTCCATCAAATGATCCTTGTTGTGAAGGCGGCCAGCGGTATCGGCAATCAGGACGTCGATATTGCGGGCTCTTGCTGCTTCGAAGGCATCAAAGATAACGGAAGCACTGTCAGCACCGGTATGCTGGGCAACCACCGGAATCTCATTGCGCTCACCCCACACCTGCAACTGTTCAACCGCAGCCGCACGGAATGTATCGCCAGCCGCGAGCATAACCTTGCGGCCTTCGGACTGAAGCTTACGGGCCAGCTTGCCAATCGTGGTGGTCTTGCCCACACCATTAACGCCCACCACCAGGATAACAAAAGGGGTGTCCTGTTTCGGGATAACCAGTGGCTGGTCAGCCGGTTCAAGAATATCAGCAAGCTCGGATTGCAGCGCAGCCATCAGGGCATCCGCATCATCCAGCTCTTTGTACTTAACTTTTCTGGTCAGCTTTTCAATAATGTCAGTGGTGGCTTCAACGCCCACATCGGCGACCAGCAGCTGAGTTTCCAGTTCATCCAGAAGATCATCATCGATCTCCTTTTTACCGATAAACAGTTCTGCAACGCCTTCAACCAGAACGTTACGGGTTTTGCTCAACCCCTGACGCATCCGGGCAAAGAAGCCACCTTTGGCTTCAGGCTTGTTCTCTGGCTCAACCGGCGTTTTTTCGGGCGGTGATTCTGGCTCAGCAACCCGGGGAATTCCAGGGGCAGCAACAACCGGTACTTCTTTGTCAGAAGCCTCAGGTGCTTTATGAGTGGATTCAGGATGAACAGGCTTATCTTCAGTGCCCTGAAAGACCTCAGGCGCAATCTCAGGCACAATCTCAGGCACAATCTCAGGCACTATCTCATGCACAACGTCAACAACACCGGCTGAAGACTCAGAAGCCGACTCAGCAGTAACTTCCGGTGTTTCTACAGTGGATACAACGTCTTCTACTTCAGGCTCAGCCTTTGCCTCTACCTGTTCTTCAGAAACTTCATCCCGGGAACGTCGACCCCAGGGCCAAAAACTGCGTTTGGCTTTTTTCTCATCGTCTTTGCGCGAACCGAACATAGACTACTTCTATAACCTTGGTGGGAGCGCCTGATGACTAGGAGCCTGTCCGAGAATAGACTGCCCTACTGCGGTGGCAGCAAATTGGTCTAAAAATTCCGTTTTGTTCGGCAAATAGCCCCGCTATTCACCTCACAAAATGAAATTTTTATCCTCAATTTTCTGCCATCCTCGCTACGGGGACGCCTAGTCGGGCGCTATTCTCGGACAGGCTCCTATCAGGATTGCCATCGATCTGAAGCCTGGCCGGAGAAGTCCCCGTAACAGGCGATGAAACGCAATGACAATCCATCATGCAGGCTATGGATAATCGCTAATCCTATCTTAATTCAGACTGTCACGAAACGAACTTTCTCAGGGAAAATAGTCCATCTTTCATGAACCCGAATGGAACCATCCACAATAAAAAACGGCGACTTCGGGTTACTGGAAGTCTGACACTTTTCTCCGGGTTTGTTGTATTTCACCAGACTCTGCTGTCTATACACACCAGGATGACTGGTAACTCCATGACCTGAAGCGATGAAACGAGTATGCTTACGCTCCCTGTTGATCCCCTGCCCGGCTGGAGCCTGTTAATGCCTCGCAAGTCTCGAAATCCCAAGCATCCTGAATCACGCGCTAACACCGGCCCTGCTCATACCGGTGGTGGTCTGCTGCGGATTATTGCGGGTGAATGGCGCAGTCGTAAGTTACCCGTAGCCAATGTACCCGGCTTGCGCCCAACATCAGACCGGGTAAGAGAGACAGTATTTAACTGGCTGACCATGATGACACCGGGAGCCAGGGTGCTGGATGTATTCAGTGGTACCGGCGCACTGTCCATGGAAGCGCTTTCCCGGGGCGCATCGTCAGCAGTGCTGCTGGAAAAAAGTCCGGTTGCCGCAAGAACGTTGAAGAGCAACCTTGCACTGTTAAAAGCTGAGCGTGCCAGGGTGATTGAGTGCGATAGCCTTACCTGGTTAAACCAACCGGCTGAAACCGGTTTTGACCTGATTTTCCTGGACCCACCGTTTCGAATGAACCTGCTGGAGCCTGCTTGCCAGCTGCTTGAAAGCAATGGTTACCTGAATGAAAACAGCCATATTTACATTGAGGTAGAGAAAGAGCTGAACCCTTTGCCAACCCCGGAGAACTGGCAGCTGGAAAAGTGCAAAACCGCAGGACAAGTAAGCTTCAGCCTCTGGTCGCGCATGAAAAAACAACAATAACCAACGTCTCACATATGGACTTACCGAAATGATATCAGTAATCTGTGCGCGGCTGATCTTTATCAAATAAACAGTACGTCTGAACGCTGTATCATCCACAGGCTTACCATTCAGTAGGCCGTGGCCGGATGTCTCTTTTATGACTTTTAAGTGCAAGAAAGCACGAAAAGCTGCTTTAAAGAACGGCTCATGGTGATTTAGACGCATTGCTAATCTAAGAATGAACCTGAAAACTCTAAGGAGCAGTTCCCCATGAAACAACCCGTACGAATTGCGGTCACAGGTGCAGCTGGCAACATCAGCTACTCTCTGCTGTTCAAAATCGCTGCCGGTGAAATGCTGGGACCTGATCAGCCTGTGATTCTGCAACTGGTTGAGATCCCACAGGCTATGGACAAACTTCGTGGCGTTGCCATGGAGCTGGAAGACTGCGCCTTCCCACTGGTTCACGGTATCAGTCTGCACGACAATCCGTTTGATGGTTTCCGTGGCATTCATTACGCCATGCTGGTCGGTGCCCGTCCCCGTTCCAAGGGTATGGAGCGCGCCGACCTGCTGGAAGCCAACGCCGTTATCTTTGCCGAACAGGGCAAGGCGCTGAACGAAGTGGCTAACCGTGACGTTAAAGCCCTGGTGGTGGGTAACCCGGCAAACACCAACTGTCTGATATTGTCCCGCAATGCGCCCGACCTGGCACCATCCCAGTTCTGCGCCATGACCCGACTGGACCACAACCGTGCACAGGGCATCCTGGGTAACAAACTGGGGGTTAATCCTGCGGATATCGAAGGGGTCTGCGTGTGGGGCAACCACTCCCCAACCATGTACCCTGACCTGCACCACGCCCAGGTACTGGGTGATGAAGCGGCCATCGATATGATCGATGAGCAATGGTACAAGGAAGAATACACCCCTCGTATCCAGAAGCGTGGTGCCGAAATCATCGAGTGGCGTGGCCTCTCCAGTGCCGCCTCCGCCGCACAGGCCGCTCTGGACCACATGCGTGACTGGGCCCTGGGCAGCGATGGTCGTATTGTATCCATGGGCATAATTTCCGATGGCAGCTACGGTGTTGCCAAAGGCATCTACTACTCTTTCCCTGTCGTTTGTGAATTTGGCAGCTACCAGATTGTTCAGAGCCTTCACATTAACGACTACGGTCAGTCAATGATGAAGAAAACTGAACAGGAGCTGTTAGAAGAAAAGGCAGCGGTAGATCACCTGCTGCCTGAAGAAACGGCTGCCTCCCGCGAAGCGTTGAGGACGTCCAGCCGTAGCGGCCAGACTGAATTTGATGCAGGTATCGATACCGGCGAGTCATACTACAAGGCTGACCGTATCTGCTGAGCAGTTTGCCTGGTCAGTGATACAAAAATACAGGAAAGGCTCTATGTGAGCCTTTCTTTTTGTCTACGTCATCAACACAAGAAAACAGACAATAAAAATTATTAAATAAACCATTAGCGCCCAAGAGGGAAACAACAATGACCGCTGCCGAACCCATTATGTCCGAGCACAGGAAAGTGACCCGGCAAATCCCCCCTCCCCTGGAAGATCTGCTTGCCGCCCAGAAGAAAGCCTTTCTGCAAGACCCTAACCCCAGCTATCAGGAGCGGGTGGATCGCCTGAAGGCCCTTAAGAAAGCATTGTTGAGCAATAAAGACGCATTACTGTCTGCTTTGGATGAAGATTTTGGCGGCCGATCCAGAAGTGAGTCATCACTGACTGAAATCATACCGAACCTGGGCAATATCCACTACACGATCAAGCAGCTTAAAAAATGGATGCAACCCAGCAAGCGAAAGCTGAACCCTCAGTTATTACCTGCCTCAGCAAAAGTCGTGTACCAGCCCTTGGGCGTGGTCGGTATTGTGGTGCCCTTTAACTACCCACTGTTCCTGTCTCTAAGTCCATTGCTGACGATTCTTGCCGCCGGCAACCGGGCCATGATCAAGATGTCGGAATTCACACCAAAAACCTCGGAGCTGGTTGCCCGAATCATTGAGCAAACATTTCCTGCTGATCTGGTCACCGTCGTTTGCGGTGATGCACAAGTGGCAACCGAGTTTACCAGCCTGCACTTTGACCACATTATTTTCACCGGTTCGACAGCGGTCGGTCACCATGTTATGCAAGCCGCTGCAAAAAACCTGACCCCGGTAACCCTGGAGCTGGGTGGTAAGTCACCGGTTATTGTGGATAACGACTTCCCGATTCAGGAAGCGGCAGAAAGAGTCTGCTACGCAAAAGCCCTGAACGCCGGTCAAACCTGCGTAGCGCCGGACTATATTCTGGTGAAAAATGACCAGAAGGCAGCCTTTATTGAGCACTATCTCAACGCCTTTCGAAAAATGTACCCAACGGTCAACGGAAATAATGATTACACCTCGATCATCAATGACCGCCACCACCAGCGATTATTGAAATTACTGGCTGATGCCAAAGCGCAGGGCGCAACCATCCACACTCCGGGCAATGAGGAAATTAACGACGGAAGCCGTCGGATCCCCATCCACTTAATTGAGAATCCAACTGATAATATGGGCGTTATGCAGGAAGAAATTTTTGGCCCGCTGCTTCCTGTCATCGGCATCGATAGCCTTGATGAAGCCATTCAGTTTGTCCAGCAACGACCCAGGCCACTGGCACTCTACTACTTCGGTTCTGATACAAACAATCAGGAAGCCGTATTGGCACAGACCCACTCTGGCGGTGTCTGTATTAATGAGTGTTTGTTACACGTCGCTGTTGAAGATATGCCGTTTGGCGGCATTGGCCCATCAGGCATGGGGCACTACCACGGCCATGAGGGCTTCCTGACATTCTCCAAGGCCAAGTCGGTGTTAACCAAAGGCAAGCTGAACAGCACTAAAATGATCTACCCGCCCTATGGCGGCTGGCTGCAGAAAAAAATGCTGGGGTTCCTTTCCGGCCAGAAATAGACCCTGCCTCTTTCAGACTTTGGGGCCGCTTGCCAGCGGTCCTGCAAAAACTGGTTCAGACGTTCAGGTACGTATTTTCACTGAACACCAGAAACTTACGAAGATGATCAATTTCGTCGGCACTGAAATCCATCGAGTTATTACGCAACTTCCATTATTCCTTATGCAACTCAGGACATAGGAACTTTTGCGGGATAAATCAGTCTGAAAGTAAAGTACCAATTTTCTGTCAGGTTAACTGCCAACAGAGTATGGGGTGGAAGCAGCTTCTATTTTGAGGAAATACGCAACATGAATCCATGTAATGCACTGACTTTACCGTTGACAACCGTTAAACAATTTGCCCAACGGGCATCGGATTACACCTGTACTTGTCCAGATGACTTCTCTAACGAATGGGCCTGCCCGATTGTCATGAGCACAATTCCCTCTGGCCTTTTTGGTGGTCTCATAGGTTGCGTTCGCGGCGGCGAAATGGGTTTACTGGCCGGTGCATATGCTGGCGCTGGTGTTGGTGCAACCCTCACCACCTGTTTTCTTATTGCCTGCTATGGTAGCGAGTGCGTCAAGCTTCGGCAGCGACAGATCACCACCTGTACCAAACAGGACCCCCTTGCCAATGGGCAGCAACAGAGCCTGAAGCTACCATCGGCACCACCTTTATTGGGAGCAGAAAGTTTAGATGCTAACTCTAACTACACAACGCCTGTTCAGTCCCAACCAGAACTGATGAATCCGTTCCTATTATCAGGCAACGGCATTCAGAGTGACCCTCCAGTATTTTTACAGCCTGACATCGCCGGGAAGAAATCAACCACGGGGATAGCGTGCCCTGCCTTCTGTCCGGGTTCACAGGCAAACTATGTTTGACAAACAGGAGCGCGTTTATCGTGCTGTGGCAAGGCCCTGGCCAGGGCTTGTCAAGCTGGATAAAGAGATAATATGTCAGTCAGGGGCCAGTCGTTTGCTCTACCCACCGTTTAAGTCCGCATTGCAGTTTAATATTCTCAGACTTTTAACATGAATCTGTACACTTAATAACCATTCCAGCGCCATGACTATATAAACGCATAACTTCTGAAAATCCTCATATTCCCAACATTAAGTGCCACAGAACGCTGATCATTTGAACCCTTTTGACTATTTCGTTAACATGCCCTTTTACTAAAAAAAGGTCGCCATATTCGCAGATCAGTGAATGACGTCAACGGGAGTCTGTCCAGCAAATTACAAGACAGTTTTCTGGTAAACAACGGAACTCCTGAAATGTTTTGTATCTCTGATCTGTTGTTGGATTTGTGGCCGGAGAGTCATTTTTAATGATCAAGGTAATCTATCCTGGTACGTTTGATCCTATTACCAAGGGTCATATGGATCTTGTTGAAAGAGCGGCCAAGCTGTTTGATACCATTGTTATTGCCGTTGCTGAAAGCCCCAAGAAAAAGCCATTGTTCGATCTGGAAACCCGGGTCAATCTGGCCAAAGAATCCATCGCTCATCTGCCAAATGTTCAGGTAACCGGCTTCAGCTCTCTGCTTGCCAGTTTTGTGGCGGAGCAGCAGGCCCAGGTTATTCTCAGGGGGTTAAGAGCCGTTTCTGACTTTGAATATGAGTTTCAGATGGCCAATATGAACCGGGTGCTGGCACCCAAAGTGGAAAGCCTTTTTCTGACACCAGCAGAGCAATACTCCTATATTTCCTCTACACTGGTTCGGGAAATAGCCTCTCTGAATGGGGATATTTCCAAGTTTGTATCACCATGTGTTCAGAAAGCACTGACAGATAAGTTCAACGGAAACTGAGATACTGTCCGTTATTCAATTGTTTTTACAAGCTGAAAGGTAGCCAGGAGCCTATGGCTTTAATGATTACTGACGATTGCATTAACTGCGACGTCTGCGAACCGGAATGCCCGAATAGTGCTATTTCACCCGGGGAAGAAATTTACGAGATTGACCCACTGCTGTGCACGGAGTGCGTTGGCCATTATGATGAACCTCAGTGCCAACAGGTGTGCCCGGTAGACTGCATTCCGAAGAACCCGGACTGCGAAGAAACTCAGGATGAGTTGATGGAAAAGTATTTGATCATCACTGCTGCCTGACAATACGCCGCAAACGTATCGTTACATTTGCGGCATCCAGCTTCAGACGCTCGGTATATTTAAATGTGATCCCAGCCCTGGCAATAAAGTCGAACCAGGATTTCAGGGTTGAAGGCAAGCTGAAGTTATACATAGGCAAGCCTATTACCAGAATATCAGCGGTCTTTACTTCCTCAATCAACTGATCAGAAAGCGCTGTCATTTCAGCCTGTCGATGGTTTTTCTGGTCCTCAGGGATACCAAAGCCCATCACGATTTCCGCATCCAGATGGGGAATCTGCTGGTTAGCCAGGTCTCTTACCTGATGCTGAGTGTCAGGGTTCGCTGTCAGAAATCGCTCAACAAACTTCTGTGACAGTTGGGTTGACTGCCCATGTTCACCAAACAGGCTGCTGTTGATTTGGAGTAATTTAGCCATGCTTCCCACCTTTTCAGATCACTATTGTTATTTACTTGATTGTTGTATGCATGGTTTAAATTTATCGTCGAAATTAACGAAAGAAAAGTTCAAAATACTGCATGAATGTATCGATTTTTTGGATATATAGAGACCTGCAAAATGTCAAAGGCAACTCTCGATCAATGGCGTATGCTTCAGGCAGTGGTAGAACATGGCGGCTTTGCCCAGGCTTCGGAGGCAATTTTCAAAAGCCAGTCCACCATCAGCTGTACCTGGTATTTCCTGACCTCAGCTATATTGGCCCTGCCGCACAAAAACTGGCAGCCATCTTAAGGAATTGCTGCCAAGGAGCCGCTTACCAGAGTTTCTCAGAATCAGGTTAGACGGATAAGATCCAGAAACTTGCCATCATCACCATAGGAAATTTCAAAACGACCATAAATTCCCTCTCTGGTGACAAATTTCAGCATGATGTCATAGGGAATACTCATACTCTGGCCCGATTCAGTGCGAACTCTTACAGATTGCTTCTGCCCTTTATAGAACTGAAGAACTTGCTCAGAATTGAGTTTTACGGAGAACACAGCCTTATGCATTGCTCAAACCTTTGTGTTTCTTATTAAGACTAATCGTTAAAAGAAGGCACCTCTCAGTTTAGCAACCTTCTCTCACAAAGGTTATAGAACAAGGCTAAATTACGGTTAGTTTTCTAAGAAGTGGGCTATCCAGATTCTTCACCTGTGTCACTGGAATCAGCAAATTAATCGTTTTCAGACACAAAATCGCTTGTTCGAGGACCATTTCCTTAATAAGCCGGGTACCAGGTACCCGGCTTATAACCATAACTGCCGGAAAACCAGGCAGTTATTGCCCGGGAGGCGGAGGCATCAACCCTTCAGGAAAATCCATATTGTTGGGAATTTGCATCTGTTGCATGACCTGATTGATGGAATCCCGAATACTATCAATCATTGCCTTGTAGCCAACATCAAAGCCCCGGTAGAAAGCCTGCTCTGTGCTCCTCAACTCACCGGATGGCTGAACAACGGCAGGCTGTTTACCCTCAGGATTCTCGCCACCAAAAAATGCCTCCATTGAGGTAGGAACCGTTAAGGCAACACGCCCTCCGGTCATATAACCATCAATAAACCGCCCCCTGATAAACGGATTGTTATCACTGCCAGCACCGGTGTTCCGATAAGCATCGGCAGCTTCGCACCAGCGATCTTTATACTCACTCATCAAGTCTGCTGAAGCACAGTTATACTCTACAATGCCCATTGCCTCCATAACGACAAAATAACCGTCGCGATAGCCCATGTCATAGGGAGTATCAGATAGGCTATCGATATCACCGCCAAGGCCCAATCGACTGTCAGCCGCCTGGTTGGCCAATGCATATCCCTCACGAAATCCGTTGATATAAACCAGAAAATCATCCGAACTGGTGGATTGACCACGCTGTTCGAACTGGTCTTTGGCTTCACACCATGTCTGCTCAAGCAGGCTGGTTTTGTCTGGATTATTACAGGTATAGGACTCAGCCCCCTGATCGACACCGGCCATGTCTTCAAACACTACCGTCGTGACCTCTGGACACTCATGGGCTTTATTACAGCCTTGCAGACCAATCAGTATTGCAACCACCGGCAATACTGCCGCCAGAAAATATTTCTGCATTTAATTACTCCTTCAAAGAAACTAATGAACTTGTTATTCAATACAGTTTTGACGGAACTGATTAAATATAGTTCAGTTTTTTTTCTGATTTCCCTGAAGGCACTTGATTTTATTAACCTATCGATAATGCCCTTCCCCTTTGAAGGCCAATGACATGAGTTGCTTTACGGTTTCCGGAGCACCGCGATTAATAACAGTAACAGCCTGAATACATTAATGTTTCACCCACAACAGGAGGTCGGTAATTAACGGACAGCGACACTCCCCGTGGGGATATAAGGTTCAAAGTTCATTCCACCCCGCTCCCTGGCACACAAATAATCCCAGTCTTCGGGCAATGATTGCTCAAGCAAAACCAGCCACTGATCCAGCGAGCAGCGTCCCGCACACCCGGGTACCGCAAAAGGTTGGTGATTCAAGGACAGGGCAACTTCCGGGTGACCATCATTCCAGTTAAGCTGGACGCCAAAGTGTGTTGCATAATCCACCATTTTGTCAGATGGCGCACCCAGCATGGTCATGATCGCCAATAAGTTACTGTCACTGGCTGAGTAAAGCGTCCATCGCTGGCAGGAATGGCAACTGCCTTTTTCTTGCAGACACTGCTGCACCCGCTTGAAATCCCTGATCATCGCTTTGGCTAAAGGGGAACCGATAAGCTGGGCAATTTCATAATTAGCCACAATCCGGCTCACAATCCAATGTAATAACTCCTCCAGTTCCACCGCCTGTTGATTTGAAATACCTTCGGGCATTGGCAGCTGGTGAATTCTATGTATGGCAATTTGATCGATCAGGGGAAGAAAAGAGTAGAGATCGCCATTACCTTCACGCTCACTCAGTTCAAGCCATAAAGCCAGCTGATCAAGGTGTTGTTCTTTTTTTCTTAACCAGTCAGCACTTTTTTCCAGCGCCTGAACACGATGAAGATACCCCGGACATAATCTTTGCGCTGAAAAAAGATCATCATGGGCCAAGGGTGACGCATAAACCGGAGGAACCTGAATGCCCCCCGGCAAGCCTGTTTTACCCGCCTGTTCAGGATAAAACCCCAGCAATAAGGCACTGGCGCTCTGAATGGTACGATCCAGACCTTTGGCAAAATGTTGACTGACTTTGGGTGACCAGGAATCGGGGAGGGTTTCAGAAAAATAGTATCTCCGGATTGTCTGCCCCAAAAGGTACTCCTGCTGAAGGCCTGCAGCCGTTAACTGCCCGGGCCCCATTGGCCAGTATTTTGTCATTCCCCCAAGATCCCTGGGAGAGCGGTCGCCGTGCCTGACAAGGCTGATAAGGTAATCAGCGGGTGCAGCTAATGCCGACTCAATATCCGCTGCATCAGAACGGATAGATAGCAAACACATGGCAAATACAGCACCAAAGACCAAACCTCTTTTTTTAATATCAGACTGAAGTTTCATACCCTGCCTGCGTGATAATTACGTCCAGCAGACAGGATAGGAAAAAATTGAGGGACTGGTTGAGATTTACTGAAGAAACCCGGGAATATCCTTTGATAACCCGGAGGCCTGATCCACAATCATATCCTTAATGAATGGTAATCGATTGGTCAGACTGAGCCCGGTATTCCGTATCCAGCGAATACCAAGGGCATTGGCCCCGAACAGATTTTGAAAGCCAGTCATGGCCGCCATCGTCAACGAGTTATCTCCGATGCGACGACGCTGATAGCGATCCAGAACGTGCGCGGCAAAATAGTCATCGCCGCGACCGGCCGCTTTGATCAACTCATCCGCCAGCACGGCCACATCCATAAAGCCCAGATTTACCCCCTGCCCCGCCAGGGGATGAATGGTATGAGCAGCATCGCCCACCAGAACCACACCTTGTCGATGATACTGCCGGGCATGCCGTTGACGCAGTGGGTAGCGGAACCGTTGATCAACCTTCAGAATATTGCCCGCCCGATGCTCAAAAACTCTCGCCAGCTCCTGACAGAAAGCATCGTCACTCAAGGCCTCTATCCGGTCTGCCTCTGCCGGTAAAAGGGACCAGACAATTGAGCAATAATGCCGCCCTCCCTGACTTTGCAGGGGCAGAAATGCCAATGGGCCGGAATCCAGGAACACCTGTCTCGCTGTGTGATGATGAAACAGCTCTGTCTCCACGGTGGTGACCAGCGCATGATGCTTATAGTCCTTCTGATTTGCCGGAATGCCAGACAATTTTCGCAAACGCGACTCGCCGCCATCCGCAGCCACCAGCAGAGGAGCGCAAAGCACGTCACCATTTTCCAGAACTATTTCACCGCCCTGGCCGGACAGTTTGTATTCAAGGGTGGTCTGTTGATCAAAACATTGCACGGTTGAACTGGCCAGCTGTTGCAACAGTGCGTTGCGAATCACGTCATTTTCGACAATGTAGCCAAGATTTTTTTGTGGCAGCGATTTTGCGTCAAACTCAACTTGTCCCGTACCCTCACCATCCCAGACGGTCATGTGAGTGTAAGGACAGGCCCGCTGGGCAATGATTCCTTCCCAGGCCCCCAGATAGTTCAGCAGTTTTATCGATGCTTCCGTCAAGGCACTGACCCTGGGCTGCCAGGGATCATCCATCGAAAGCGAGCCGGGCTGCAATGTCTGCTGCTCAACCAGGGCCGTCTGCATACCAGATCGGGCAAGCGCCAGGGCCAGAGAGGCCCCCACCATACCTCCCCCGACAATAATGACGTCAATTGTCTGCATTTCTGATCCCTATTTCCCAGATTCAAAGGTACGGGAGACTGTAGAGTCTCGCCGGTTTATAATCCCATGGCCCTGCGGGTGAATGTTGACTTCACCGGATGGCAATAATCCAGCGCCACCAATCCCAGATTCCGGGACACTACCGAGGCCGTGTCAGTCCGTGAGAAAAGGCGCACCAGGCCATCACAAAACTGGCTGGTCAGACTCTGGTCGCTCAACTGTTGTTGCCAGTATTCCTGCAACCGGCCAAGATCACCTACGGGGATTTGGCGTTCCAATGAGTCCGAGATATTGCCTGCCAGAGCCAGGGTATCCCGAATAGAAAGGTTATAACCCTGACCTGCCACTGGATGGATGGCATGAGCAGCATTACCCAAAATAACCAGCCCCGGCCTTACCTGCTCCTTGGCGATGCGCATGGTGAGTGGGTATCTGTCCCGCTGACCCACGGCAATAAAGCGGCCGGCCCGATAGCCAAACCGCTGTTGCAATAACGCCAGAAAATCATCATCTGCCAGAGCATAAAGCGAATCGGCTTCCTCATCCGGTAACGTCCACACCAGCCCTGCCCGATGTGCAAAATGGTGATCACCGGTTAACGGAAGCAGTGCCATCGGACCTTGACCGGCAAAGCGTTCCCAGGCCACACCATTATGCGAGCGGTCAAGGGCAAGATTGGCAATGATCCCCTGCTGATGATAGTCACACTGCTGCAGCCCAATTCCCAGCTGATCCATCAACCCTGAGCGGCCACCATCAGCCAGAACCACCAGCGAGGCGGAAATCTCTGAGTGCCTGAGCTGAACTTTCATACCTCCGGGAACAGGGCTCAGGCTTGCCACCCTATCAGGACTGAACATGGTCACCCTGCCCTGCTTCTGGAAACCCTTTAACCGTTGCAAAAGCACATCACCCAGCACATGATTCTTGACCACAAACCCCAGTGCCGGGACACCTTCATCAGAAGCCCGCAAGCGGGAAACCCCAAAACTGCCCCGATCAGACACATGAACATCGGTAATCGCCTGAGCCTGATCCACAAGATCCGGCCACAGCCCAAGCTGCTGGTAAATACAACAGGTTCCCCAGGACAGCGCCGAGGCACGGGCATCAAAACTCGGCGGAATATCTCTGGGTTGACTCAGGTCATGGGTTTCCACCATCGCCAGCCTCAACCCCTGCTTGATAACCACTTGTTCCAATGCACAGACCAGACTGGCTCCCACCAGCCCGGCACCAATCACCAAAACATCGAAATCCATCTTGTCTGTAGAATTATTCACGTTTCAGCCTCCACCATGATTTTGTGGAACTCTGCTCAGTGCAGGGTTTTGGCAGCGCCTTGTTTTACAGAACGTTGTCCAGCACTGCCATCATCGTCGGGCAGCTCGGGCAAACCACAAACCTCTGCATAGACATTCAGCCAGGCCAAACGAACAAACTCACTCACTTCAACATACAGCTTTTCTGATTCTTCGCTCTCTTCTGCGGTTTCTATCAGGCTGATTTCGGCAAAGTCCCTGAGCACTTCTTCCACCATCTCACTGACCTGACGACTGTCCAGCCCTTGACCAAAGCCAGAGATAAATGACTGGCACCATATTCCAAGTGACTGCGTCCTCAGCCCAAGCGCTTCATCATCATCAGGAAGCAGCAGTGTTGCCGCCAGACTACCAGAGTTCAGCTCATTCTGAGTATGCAGAAATAACTGGCTTAATAACTGCCTCGCAGGTTCATCAATCGATTGGTCACCCATCTGCTCAGCAAGCTGCTCCAGCCATTTCTCAAGGCCCGGATGGGCACCGGCGGAAAACAGGCCGCATAGGTAGCCATGAATCTCTGATGGATGAGTCTGCTCTGCCAGATGACTGGCGAGTTCATCAAACGATATGAAGGTGGGTTTGTCGCCGGGCTGGGAAATGTGGATCGTCATGATATAGGGCCATTGAAATTACTGAGTCGAACTTAACCGGGATTCTAACAGACTTCCCGGGCAAACTTGTCAGTCATTAAATAAAGAAAGTGTCTATCCTGCTAAGTAGTTGGCCAAATGGAATCGTATATTTCTGGCTAAGTGGGCAGTTACTATGCAAGGCACAACGAAGGGAGCATAGCCTTAGCTATGTGACCGGAGTTGTAACGCCGCAGAGTGACTGACCACTTAGTCAGAAAATATGATTTCATTTGGTTAACTACTTAAGTCCAACCCGTTTGGAATACTGCCATGCCAGAGCCTTTGTACGAAAGAAATCAGCTGGGCGTTGGTTTTACGTTTCATAATCCGGTTATCTATCTGGATCGCTGGCTAGGCAGCTGGAAAAACGATAAACCCCTGCTGGATATTGGCTGTGGCCACGGAGTTAATACTCACGCAGCCCTGATGCATGGCGCACAGGTAATAGCCACTGATATGGATAAACCAGACTTGTCCGAATGGCTGAAGGACTTGCCTGAGACTCAGCAGAAAGCAGTGACCTGCAAAGCTGCAAAACTGCCACAGCATATCCCTTTTGCCGATAATGCCTTCTGCGGAATCCTCTGCGCCGAAGTTTTCCATTTTCTGGCCAATGAAGAAGTGGTGCCATCTATTAATGAAATCTACCGAATTCTCGAACCAGGGGGCACGCTTCTGCTTACCTGCTGTTCCTGTGACGTTGAAGTGCTGAAAAGTACCGACCTGGGCAGGGAGATACACGACGGTGTAAGAAAATCACCGTTAACCGTTACCGGTCAGCGGGATTATCTCAACCTGCTGGCAGAGGCGGCCAAAGCAGTTAACTGTCCGGAGATAACCGATCCGGTTTTGGCTGCCCACAAAATTAATATCCCCGGCAGAGACTTTTGTTTTTTTGCGTCCGAACAACTGGAAGTATTAATGAAACATGCCGGATTTGTTATCGAAGTATGCGAACAGGGTGAGGCTCCCCATTACCCGGTATGGAGTCATGGTGATCAGGATCAAATACGGATTATTGCCAGAAAGCCCGCATGATTTGCCCGTTTTATTACGGACGTCGTTTTTGCAAGCCCGGGCTGACAGTCTTAAGGTTACTATGATTACCCCGATCAACCAAAATGCGTCGCCTCTGTTTGCAGGCATTTCGCGTTATATCCTCTTCAACAAAGGACAACTTGATCCATTGGTACAAGGTATTACCCGACAAATTAAAAATAAAACATTGTCAACCATTAAGTCATTGTTCTGAATTTCTCCAGAGGCTATAGTAACCCTAATAACCGAGCATTCAGGGAAGCTATGAAAGAATCCGATTTCATCGCCCTCGATCAGAAAATTAACTATCTGGTTGCCCTTTGTCAGAAGCTGACGACTGAAAACAGGCAACTTCGACAGCAGGAGCAGTCCTGGGTAGCTGAAAAAGCGAAGTTGATGGAAAAAAATGACGTTGCACGTACAAAAGTAGAAGCGATGATCCAGCATCTCAGGTCTCTGGAGCACGAGTCATGACGGATAAATCATCAGTGACATCCGTTCATATTCTGGATAAGGAATACCGTGTTGCCTGTCCCAAAGACAATCAGGAGGCACTGTACACCGCTGCCCGCTACCTGAACGAAAAAATGCATGAAATCCGTTCTTCAGGCAAAGTTGTCGGTATTGAGCGAATCGCTGTGATGGCCGCGCTGAATATCAGCTACGAGTTAATGCAGAGCCGTCGTCAGAATGAAGATGAGAAGCAGGACACCCAGGAGCACATTGACCAACTGCTGGGTAAACTGGATCAGGCACTGGCAGCCGTGGAGCGTTGATCTGATCACCGTTTCTGATGTTCACGAAAACAAAAAAAACTTGCAGACATCTCCTCAATAGTCGATATAATGCCGCAGAAACCTCCCTGGCCTGTTCGCCAGTCATCATACGTCCCGAGCCGATAATACTACCCAGGGAGCTCCTGGCAGGTGCTGGAGTGCAGGTCCGCCTTGTAGCGGAAAGCCCGATTCACCTCAGCAGCCCCCACCGTGACCGTTACGGCCACGGGCAAACGTGGCAGCGGCAGGGTGGGGAGGTTTCAACCACTCGATACAAATCGCCCCCTCACTCTTCCCCTCTACTCCAATAGATTGCCTTGCCATTAGGATGCACGCCCTTTTAACTTAATTAAATATTCGTACCATTTAAAACATTCAAAACCCGGGATGGGCAAACTGATTACGTTCTGCCCACTCAAAAGCATCATCCTAAATTCAACAGTTGATCCCCCCTTAGCCATGCCCGCAGGGATAGCTTTTGAACCTCTCAACTGAGCTCTATACCAGCATTTATCCCGAGCTGATTAATGGTTCCAATGCGTGCGTATCGTTTATGTCCGGAAAGTATGGAGAGCATTATAGACCCAAGCACATCAACTTTTTGAGGTGCATTGGGGCTTTTATAGATCAATGGGCAATCATCGACCCAAGGTCCAAATCGATGACCCGCTTTTAAATACTGGATAAAAAAAGCCAATTGCCCCATTGGAGTGACCGAAGCTTCCGGGTCCCATTCAACATGAATTTTTCCATCGAAAGAATCGACTTCGAGCGTGACCGACAAGGGGTCTTTTTTCATTTCTGACAGCTCACCCTTTAGGGGAGCGGGTTTTGGTGGACGAACCATCTGTGAACCCTCGGTATGGCTGAGGGTTTAGAGTTTAGCTGATGGGTTAACCGCTGAATTTAGGTTTATCAATTAAAAGTCAAAACAGGTGCCCCCCCTGACCAAGACAAAGTCCTTCACAAAAGGAAACCGGGTGATGATGCAGGGAGTATGCTAAAAATTCAGACAGGCATATAACGTAACAGAAAGGTATTGCAATGAATGAACGACAAAGAGCCTATGAATCAGTTATTGGTGCCTTGGTCGCTGATGCCGCTGCCATGGGATTTCACTGGTTATACGATCAGGCCCTGATTGCAAAGTACGGAGGTGAAAGTCCCGAGTTTCATACGCCTGTCCGGGCCGAATACCAGGACAAGGGATACTTTGCCCATGAAGGAAAACAGGCCGGTGAGTTTTCCCATTACGGCGCTCAGTTGCTGTCGATGCAGGATGCCATCATAGCCAACAGCCATTATTCGGAGCAGAGTTACATAGAATCTTTCCAAAAATGGTTTGACTTTGGTGGTCAGTGGCAAGGTTATACGGATCATCCAACCAGGCAAACCCTGCTCAATCTCCATCAAAGAAAGAGCAATGATGAACCTCTTGCTGCCTGCGGTGCTGACGATACCCAGAATCCGGCATTATCAAAGCTACCACCTCTGATTGCTGTCCATGGCCAGAACCAGGACTTGATGGAAAAGGTAGAATCAGCAGTACGTGTCACCAATAATAACGACAGTGCCGTTACCTACGCCAGAGCCGTTGCAATAATGATAAAAAGTGCTCATGAGGGCCTTTCACCTGAGCAGTGCGTGGAAAAGGCAAAAGAGGTAAACGAAGACATTACCAAGGCAATCAAAATCGCTGAATCAATGCTCAAGCGCAGCCCAAAAGAGGTTGCACAGGAAGTGGGAATGCACTGCGGTCTTGACGCCTCATTTACAGTGATTACCCATCTTCTGCTGCAGGCCGAGAACTATGAAAAAACAGTGAGAGAAAATATTTACTGCGGGGGTGACAGTTGTGGAAGGGCCATTCCATTAGGTGCAATTTTGTCTGCATGCTTCTTCGGTTCAGATAAAGCAATGCCAACCGCCTGGATTGCACGAACCTCATTACCCGGTTCTGTGTTGCCCGCTGAATGGCAAGCCTTATAAGACCAACACACAGAGTTATCCCATTATTTATCCCAAACAACTGAACTCGATTTTTTAGAAGATTAAATTCAAGTATTTACGATAAATAACAGAGACCGTTACGGACAAACGTGGCAGCGGCAGGGTGGGGAGGTTTTATCCCCCTTCTCTGATACCCTGCATTTTCCCGGATTTTCAACCAGCTATAGGGCGTACCACCATCCTAGTACCGAGAAGCCCTGATATCCATACAAACGCACGTATGTTTTGATTGCCATCCCTTCTTTTCCTCCATACCCAAGTTTAATGCAGAACAAATTTGCCAGATTATCGCCATGTCTTGCGACAAACCTGAAGACCATGGTTATCCCTTCAGTCATTGGTCAGAAAACTCATTGGCCATGGCAGCAGTAGATAAAGGTATCGTCCCATCTATCTCTCAGAGGCAGGTGGGGCGTTTTTTAAAATCAGGCCGACATGGATGTTGTAACCGGGAAAATCATTCCCCTGATCAGAGATACAAGGGCCGAAATAGACTTCTCCGATTTGCTGAACACTCATATGTGTGAAGCCGCAGTGATGACAGCAGCAAGGGTTGAGAAGACGTCTGAAGAAGAACTGGGCACCAAACGTAAGTCAGGGATATTGCAGAATCTAAAGACCCGTGCCATGTACCTGACCGATCCAACCCACAAGATTATGTTCCACTACACACCGAAGCATGCGTGTTGGCTGAATCAGATTGAAATCTGGTTTTCCATCCTGGTCAGAAGGTTTTTGAAGAGGAACAGCTTCACTACCAAAGAGGACCTGAAGGTACGGCTCTACGGTTTCATTGAGTTCTTCAATGAGAGGATGGCCAAGCCATTTAAGTGGGCTTTCAAAGACCGTCCTCTGCAGGTGTGAAGATGTATGGGTATTAAGGCTTGGATGCACTAGCGAAAGGAGGGCGATAAAAAGGCGTTGTGCAGCTTCCATATCACCTTTAAAGGTATGGAAGTTAAAAGTACCCAGAAACCGGATATGGAGGTGATCGGCCGAATCCGGGTTATAGATTATTTGGAAATTGCGCTACGGCACACTCAAGAGTCAAGCCCCCCTGTTTTTCCGGTTGTCCACATTAAGTGCTAATTGACTAATCAATATTCAGTCGTTTCTTTTTCAGGAGTGTCAGTATCTGCTCAAATGAAATATGATGCAATTCAAGTAAAGATTCGATCTGGTCATAGCTCATCACCTCTACACCATATTCTTTGGCAATCTTCCGAGTTTTGGCAGATAACTGCTTTGCATTAGTCAAAAACAACAGATGTGAAATTGATTTGCCTACACCGTTTTCATACTTGAGCTTGGCCGTGTAAACCTCAGTAACAGCCCTGTAGCCATCATAACTGGCATTTTTGGTGTGTTTGCATTGCAATAAATAACCGCATGAATCTGCAAGGATGACAGCATCGGCACCATAATCAGCCCCGGTTTTAGTCAACCAGCAACTGCTTGCATTCAGGCTTTTTGCCATCAGCAGGCCACAAAGTGCTTCAAACTGTTCCCAGGATATTTTCAGCAGGTCGTCAGGTGTAATGCGGTGGCCTGGCGTAAATACGTTGGAACCAAACCCCGGCGGAGTCGGTATAACCTGTTCGGTGGTAACAACAGCATCTTTTAAGGACGTTTTCTTGCTCAACAGCTTGTGCAGGTTAGCGTCAAACGATTCAAACTCCGGGTGATGTAAAATAGGCACGTAAATATTCACGTCTTTTTGTTGGCCAATCCGGTAAACACGATCGGTAGCCTGAGCTTCTTTGGCCGGGTTCCAGTGCCGCTCAAAATGGATCACATTGTTGGCACCCACTACAGTCAAGCCAACACCGGCGGCTACTGGAGACATAATAATGATGTTGAAGCCATTGACTGCCTCAAAATCAGTAATCATGCTTTTACGGGTTGGCACTAAAGCCCGCTTAGCCACAGCCTTAGCGTCGCCATTAATAACCGATAACGGTCCCAACCCAAACCATGAGCCCAAAGCCAGACTTAAAAACGCCTGAAGCCGTTTATTAACGGAAAAAATGATGCATTTCTCTTTACGCTGTTTAATTTGCTCTAGCGTTTCAATCAGGCTTTTCATTTTGGCGGATTCACCAAAAAGGTTCAGCAGCTCTTTTTTATGATTAGGAACATCAAGCCGTCCCTGGTCAGCTAACCGTGGATGGAGTGATACATCACGAAGCCGCTGTAAGCAGGCCAGGACCTGATTGCCTTCTGCTTCAACCTGCAACCCAAGAGTTGCGTTATAACTATCCAGCTGGAGACCGGTCATTTCAGTTTTCAGTAAATCCATGAAAGACCAGTCGTCACCTTCAATACCCACAAAAATAGTTTTTTGGGGTAAGCCTTCCAACTCGTCTTCTTTCACTCGCCTTAACATGAAAGAGCCGACTTTCAACCTGAGGTCACGGCCAACCCTTGCTCTGACTTCTTCAATTTCATCACCTGCTGCTCGCAGAATAGGGGTAACATACTCTGCTCTGAATGATTGATAACTGCCCAAATGACCAGGGCAAGCTGTATCCATCAAACACCAGAAATCAGCCAGACTGTTTTCTACAGGCGTACCCGTGGCGATCAGCTTGAAATCAGCTTTAAGACCTTTAGCTGCACGGGTCTGCAGGGCATTGGGGTTTTTTATATTTTGTGCTTCATCAAAAACTACCATGCCCCAGTCAATTTGACACAAGGAAAACTGATAGTCCCGCAGTGTCTGGTAGGTGGTAATCACCAGTCTTTCTGGCATGTCCAGACGATCATGACCAAAGTTCTTGCCTATATTCAGGGAGTATTTAATATCTGCCTGACCATCATCGAAAATAGTCTTTTCTGAACTAAGGTTTTGGTTCCTGATTTCAACTCCGCCTGAGCGATAAGTATTCAAATCCCCAGCAGATTGAAGAATCACAATTGACTTGAACGGTGAGCCAGTGAATGTTTTATCGACTTCATCTTTCCAGTTTTCCAATACACTCAAAGGGGCAACAATCAGTGCTGGTTTTTTTGTCGAGCTGTCAGGAGTATTTTTATATATCTGGTCAATAGCTGAAAGAGCCATAAACGTCTTGCCCAGGCCCATATCATCCGCGAGCAGGCCACCATCACTATTCTTGTTCAACCCTGCAATCCATTGCACACCAATCAATTGGTGGGGGAAAGGTTGTCTGGCGTAGTTTGACCAATCGAGTTTTTCAGCAGGATAGGGAATATCACTGATAGCTTTATTTACTGATGGTGAGGACGCTTGTAAGTCTTCATCGTTAAGCTCAATATCCACAACCGCAGGAACATCGTATTCCAGTTCATTATCAGAGTTTTCACTCTGATCAGTGGGCTCATCATCCAATGCTTCATCCGAATCCTCTTTATCTGCCCCCTCCTGAATACGCTTCTCAATCTTGTCTAAGGCTTGTGCAACAGCTTCTGTTGAGGATATATCGTAGGATTTTCCCTGAAAGTTTATTTCCTGAGCCCCTGTTTTCCGGGCATTTTCAATATCGCCTTTCAGTTTATTGAGTGTATCCTGATCCTCAACCTGTTCGGCTAATTTACTGGCAGGCAACACTTCTGAACCAGAAGAAGATCGCCCAAACCAGTCAATACCAGCACCGTCCGTTTCTCCAAAATAAGCATGTTTAAACGCTGTTGCGCCTTTAACCCGGAGAGAAAAACCAAGGTCGAGATCAACCAGGCTGGCATCGATAAACGCCGTAGGATTTTTAATGAAATCTTGAACTTTGTTCTTGGGAACTGTGCGGTTATTCAGTATTTCATGAACGGCTTTTAGCTTCTGCTCGTCAAACAGAATGATTTCGTCATCTACTCGCAGTGCGGTGGCTTTGTCAGAGTGTAGCTGTCCCAAGACCCTGTCAATTCTTTCCGGACTGGCACTTTGCCCCATGAAGGGCGTTAAAATCAGATTACCGTTAGTATCCAGCTCTGCTTTTATTGAGATGGAGTCCGGTGCCTTGATTTCTTTTTTGTCATTATCAAAATGGCCAAGATTAATTTTGGCTCCAATGCTTTGACCTTTCTGTAAGGCCAGCAGTAGTTTCAGATTGTCATACTCTGATTTTTCCGATGCTTCGTGAGCATCATAAGCACCGAAAATTAACTGCTGAGCAGGGGTGAGAATATACTGTTGTTTTTCGGTAAAACGGAGTAACGGCCCGACAATTTTGAAAGATTGCGTTAGTTGACCATTAGCTGTTTCTACTTTCAGGCTGACCCCGAAGTTTGAGCCACTGGTCACTCCTTTTATATCGGCCTGGATATGCCCCTGCCATTGCTCGGGCAACCCCAGAAGCTCACGATGCTCTTCATCCAGCTGAACGGCGATTTCGGTAGGAACAATAAATCCGTTTGGTATTTTTTCAGCATCACCCTGCTCAACCAGCATAGTCAGGGCAATATGCTGATGGGTAATCCAGACATCAGCGTTCCCTGTAGGGATTTTTTCCGAATTCACTGTTGTTGTAGAAAAATTTAAACCTTCAAAATCAGCTTCAAAGCGATAGTTTTCTGCGGAGCCGGAAAGTCCCCGTAATCTATTCAGCCATCCTTTGATCATTGTCACATCACTCCGAATCGACGCTTGAAGCTTTGATAATCCTGTGGCGATAAAACATCCTGTGGACTAACATGGATGCCAATACGTCTGAGGGTTTCTATCGCTTGCCGCTGCCAATGGAAATTGCTGGGATTATGCGTAATATTGGCTTCTGCACGGCAACCCAGTCTCTCCATATGTCTATTTAACCCACTCGTCAGATTGTCGTAACTTACAGACGTCCTTGCATGATCAAAAACCAGTGCAGTCTCATGTAAGTCGCGGTAGATCCACAAATAGCAACTATGACTGCCTTCCACCATATGAGCTTGCCCGTTAGCCAGCTGAACATAGATCAGCGATTTATCACCGTTACTCACCCGGGAATAAGCAGGCAAATGCTCCTTCTTGTAGTTCATTTTCAGATATTGCTCGGCACCGCGTGAAAGATAAAGCCGGGTATGCCCAACCAGCTCTTTATCGTCCAAACCCTCAAGAAATTTTTTCCGGGATGGGAACATCCTGCGTAACTCTTCTTTACCTGGCAGGTTTGAAAAGTCCTCAAGTGCTTCAAGAAACAAACGTAAGTCCAGTTTTGATAACCAACCCTGAACCACTCGATGAAGGCTGCTATCCAGCTGACTCCACCACTTCTGATATCGTGGATGAGTTTTGGGAACTCTGGGGTCTCCTGCTATTGCGATGACTACTTGAAGCCAGCTGTCATGGACATTGGTGTTTTGCGCGCGGGTTATCAGGGTTTCAAGAATCTTATGACCCAGAAGATAGCGACTGTCATAAGGTGCTTCATAGACAGATGGCTTCTGAACTTCCTGCAAAATTCTATGGGGTTCATTAACTGGGATGGTTTTTAGCTGCTCAACAAAGTAAATATTGTTGGCAACGGTCATAAATCGTCCGGAAACGTAGTTACCTAGCCCAATATGCTGCACTTGATTGTGAAATTCTCTCTGCTCTTTTATGGCTTGCTGAGCCACCCATTGAGGGCCATTTTCCCCTAAAAGATGATTATGGAAATCTTTTTTCAAATTACGTTTTGGCAGGGCATTAAGCAGCCAGCGGGCGACCATTTGATAATCGCCAAGCCGGTCATACATTTTCAAAAAGTGCTGGTAAAGACTCTCAATAAACAAGGTTGTTGGCGTGGGTCTCAGCTCGTCAATATTATCCAGCAATGGCTGTGTAATTCGGATATCTGGCCCGATTTTCGTACTAAAAGCCAGTGCCAAAGCTCTTACCTTGATTGGCTCATCCATCACAAGATAAAGATCACGACCTCCTCTCACACAGTTTAAGACATCGGCAAAAGCCTTCTCGAACTTGACATTACCAGTGCCCGCTCTGGTGGCAAGCTGGCTTAACTCAACCTGTAATTTTTTTATGGTTTCCAGCCGACCACCAAAAGGTTTATCGGGTAATGAAAATGGCAGTTGTCCAATATTAAGTCTCATCGGTCTGAAATTTTCTCCAGCTCGGAAATAGACGGACGTTTTATTGTAAAGCGCAGGTCGATACGACGATTGTGACTGCGTTGTTCACGAGTAGTCTCCACAGCCTGTACCCGTCGTGAGGCCGCATAACCGCTGACAGAAAATAGCTTCTGATTAAACGCATTAGTCATATCGTTGAAGCGAGGTTGCTGCTCCAGATGCTCTTCCCAGAATTCCCAGAGTGAAATAGCCCGGTATGATGACAGCCCCCAGTTACCTTTGATTCTTGGAGAGCGCAGGCTATCGGTATGACCTTCAATAAACACCGTGTCCAGGTACTCAAAGCGTTTAAAGTTATAATCCCTGTCATCAAAAGGCTTATCGATGGCGTTGTGCAATGCATTACCGATAGCGATAATATTTGCCTGTACGTCAGGATCTGTGGGTATGTCGTAGCTATTGGACGCAAAGGTCAACGTACTTTCCGGAATACGCAAGACTGTATCATTGTCGGTGATCTGAACAAGAATATTTTGTCTTTCCAGCTCATCTCTGATTTCGTAGAGTATTTCCCGCCGGGCTTTTTCTGCGTTTCTCAGCTCTTCAATATCTTGCTGGATGATTTTCTGGGTTTGGGTCAGCTCTATAATAAGAGCAATCGCCGCCAGAATAAAAACAACCAGTAAGGCTGACATTAAGTCGGAAAAGGAGAGCCAGTAAGGGTTCTCCTCGTCAATTTGAACCGGCTGTGTTCCAAATCGTCGTTTCATATCAGCGGCCAGTCTTACCCTGAATTTCGTCTACTACGCTGGAGAGCGATTTAGCCAGACTGTTCATCTGGGTTGTATATTGAGTTGTTCCTTCAGCCCAGACGTTCAAATGACGTTCTGTCTGGCTGTTTGCTCGTTCAGCGTAATCATTAAGAAGCCGGGTCATATGATCAGCTAACTCCTTAACATTTTTATTTAGCCCACTCAGGTAAGCATTTTGATGGCTGGTCATGTTGTCGAAGGTATTATCCGCTATCTCAACAATATCATTCATTTTCTCAATAACATCATGCAGCCGGGCGGTATCCTGACGTAACTGACCACGCAGTTGTTCCATCTTCTCACTGCTGAGCTGATTTTGCTGGGCAAGATCATTAGTACTTTCTACTGCGCTGGTAACAGCGCCCGAGAGCTGATTACCCGCCTCTCTGATATGGGAACCAAACAAATTCATGCTGCTGGCCGCAGAATTTAACTCGGTGGCTGTGGCTTTCATGCTTGATGAAGCTTCAGCACTGGCACGAACAGAGGTTTCAATACTGGTTTGGAGGGCTCTGCCTTGTTCAAGCAGCTGACTGGATGCGTTCATTTGAGTTTGAAGACCCCGTTCAACACGTTCCATCAGTTTTTCTGTGCCAGCTTTCATGGCAGTGGTCTGTTCAACAAAAATACGGTTGCTTTCTGTTTCCCGTTCGGCGGCACTCTGCTGGTGGGTTGCAAAGGTTTGACTGACTGCCCCCAGTTTGCTGTCCACAAATTCAGCCATGGCTTGATTTTGCTCTTTAGCGTTGGAGACAAGGGCGTCCACCTGAGTAGAGATTTTTTCAACCAGGGCCTGCTCCCGTTGTTGTGCTGCCTCTTCCCGCCGGTTGTATTCCGTGGTCATATTGCCAAGCTGCTCATTGACAAATCCGGTAAGCATCCGCTTTTGTTCATCACCCTGTTCAACCAGCTGTGAGACTTGCCGGGAGATGGTATTAACCAGTTCTATTTCTCGTTCACCAGAGGCATTTTGTGACGCTTCCAGTCTACTGATAAAGTCGGACATGGACGTATTCAAACCATCCAGGGCAGCATTCACTTTTTCGGAAGTCTGGTTCATGACTACACGCTGTTGAGTGCCTTGTTCACCAAACCTGTCCATGAATTTTTCAACCAGGCTTTCCAGTGCTTTCTGGTTGCCATCCGAGGTTTCATCGACCAGCTTATTGATAGCGGGTGCCATGATTTTTTCCAGGCTCTCTTCTAAGCCTGTTTGAATATTCGTGCTGACCTGAAGCAAGGATTCCTGCATTTTCTCGCCAATCTTTTCAGCCAGACCCTGTAAACTTTCCCGGGATTGTTTGCTGTCATCAGCAATCCGTTGCAGCTGGTTTTCGGCAGTGATATGGGGGAATAACTTATCGATACGGTTCTGAAGTTCGGAGACCTTGGAGCGGGCAATTCGCTCTATCCATTTTTCGATAAAATTAAAAAGTACACTTAGCGCCACACCCCAGACCGAGGTCATAAAGGCAAACTTGGCACCGTTAATAACTCCGGCAATGCCGCCCTTCATTTCTTCAATGGATACATCACCGGCGATATTGAGCTCCGATAAACCCAGCTGCAACCCCACAAAGGTACCGATAACGCCCAGGGCAGTGAGAAATCCGGGCACTGCCGCCAGCAACCGGCTTTCGGTGATACCGGCAGCCAGAGTAGAGTTGTTGAAAAAATAGGCGGCGTCATATGTGTTATAAAGATTAACCCTGCCCAAGTGTTGGTCTTCAATCAGGGTTTCATCAAATTCCAGCCAGAGATGACCAGCTTCATGCTTGGTTTCCTGTGCTTTTTCGATCAATTCCTGCCGGTTCCTGGCAATGGATTCTGATGTGTGTCCTTTTAACAGATCGTTAATCCACTCAATCCGCTGACGAGCTAAAAATACCTGTCGCAGGGAAATCAACAAGAACAGAACGGTTAAACCCAGCAGTACCGCCACAAACCAGGCACTGAGTTCGGCTCCGGTATTGGGGAATCCGTTAAGAATAGTGTCGAACTCGGGCATTAACTGCCCGAGGTTTAAAGTGTTGTAAGTATCGGACGCCATACAATATTTCCTAAGATAGTTCCCGTCCCAAAACGCATAGGCCAAATCACATTGAATTTACCGTACCAGTAATAGCCATCCTGATAATCCATATTTTGGCTCGCTGTTTCTTCTTTCCTGAATTAACGTAAGAGAGAAAAGCCAAAAATGTCTGCAGTAACCCACTTTCACCACCAAAATAGCGTAATCATTTGATTTTGAAGCATATATTCTATTCGAATATATGGTTGGCACGATATTTAATCGTTTAAAATCAAAATATTACCAAGGGGTGGTGAAGGTCGGGCAGTAAACATCATTCCGAAGCTCAGGTGACGCCTGATGTTCTACGAAATAGTCTCCGAGTAGTAGAGGGCGTTACCACCAATGGCACGGATTCAGGTAGGAAGACTTGATATGCACCACTTGTTTTACAAGGTGCAAAGTACGCATATATCGAAACAGCCCATGTAGCCTTGCTACCAAGTACGGAGCAGGTTGCTTTAAGTATGCCAAACTTATCTAGCCAGACAGCGACGTATATAAAAATTCTGACATTCTAGCATGCAAAACCCACTCATTATACTGTCGTAAATCACAGTTGGGGCTGGACAATTACTGACACCAATTCACATTAATTATATTTAATGGCTTCGGGCATGATAACCTGAACGGTTGGAAAATAGCGGGTAAAGCGCCCTTTGTCGCGACTGATAAGGGGCCAGCTGCATACTGCAGCCTGGGCACCAATGTAGAAGTCCGGCAATACACCGGTTTTTGTACCACCCCGTTTCTTGTATTGCACAAAGGCTTTGGCGGCCAGAAACAAGGTCTCATGGTTCAGTGATTGTTCGCTGATACTCAGGCTGCTTAATAGCTGCAGAACGACAGCGGGAGATTCCATTCCTGCACAGAGTTCAGAAAAAACAATGGGGTTTATTACTGGGCTATGGGTCTTCGAAAGGTGACGGAACTGATCTTTAGACCAGTTATGCCAGCGACTTTCCCGATCCAGAATATCCAATATTACACAGGTGTCTATAAGCAGATTGGGCATCAGCGATCATCCCTCAGCAGTTTCATCAGCTCGTCAGCGCCCATGGACAAACTGAAATCGTCGGCGGCTTTTTCTACCGGGTCGGAATACTTAACGTCAACTTTCTGAACCACGATTTCACCACGGTCATTCTCCAGAAAGCTGACCCGGTCACCGGGCTTAAGACCAAGGCTTTTGCGGATATTGGCGGGTATGGTGACCTGCCCCTGCGTGGTCAGTTTCATCATGGTATTTGATCGCTCTGAAATAACTTAATAAGTATTAAATTAATAGTTAATAATATATCACTAAGCAAATTTTCACTTTCAGACATCAGCACTGGCACACCATTTCAATGAGCTTGATGCGAACAATCTTCGCTCAGGAAACCACTTCCATGACCAAGAGCCAGATGCTGATGCAGGCCGGTTTTTATACTGGCCCAGGCCAAAAGTCTGCCACAGTACGCTGTTCAGCTGATGGGCTAATGGCCGCCTGAGCTAACAATAAAAACGCCGGTTGCAGGAATGTACCGGCGTTTTTTTGCCCTGCGGGTTTGCTTCTGCTCTGCGCTCTATGCCCCGGTATACAATCTCCGTTCACCCTGAGCGCCCTTCGGCTCCGCTCAGGACGAACGGAGTTTGGGAGTCATTGATAGAGGAAACCTATCAATGACATTGAAACCGTCTACTGGTTATCAGTGCAAACAACACTTCTTGAATTTTTTGCCGCTGCCACAGGGGCAGGGATCATTTCTGCCAACACCGGCGGGTGATGAAGTAAACGTCGATGCTCGCTGAGACTGTTCACCCTGCTTTGGTGCTGTCTGATTGATCACCATATTCTCCAGGTTGGTTAACAGCTCGTTGCCCTCTCCGGAATAGCAGCTCAACTGCCTTAATGCCGCCACAGCATCGTCCAGATAGCAGTAGAACTCACCTTCCTGCTTCATCACTGACTTATTAATCACTTCCGGCGCAACACCGCAGCGTAATTTCAGTTCGTCCAGGGTGATGTAATAGGTATCCGCCCACTCTTTTTCGTAGAGGTCTTTCAGGGCCATCATAAAAGACTCGGGCTGGGTGTTGTAGCAGGCCTGGACCCAGGCATTCCACACCTGATTTTTTTCCTGCTCAAGACCGTACTCATACAGCTGATGCAGATAGGTCGTCAACACCTGAAGCTCCAGGTCTCCCTGTTGATAACGGACCACCAGGGCTCCCAGTGCGGCATCCCGGACATATTCATCAATGCTGGTGTTTTCAATAATGGACTGCAGTGGGCGAATATCGCCGGGACATACAGTGGCAAAAATCTGGCTCAGGCGATCACAAACCACTTCATCAAAGTCATCACCAATCGCCACATTCTGTTCAGAACTCATGGAGCTGAACAGATCAACAACAATGGGCCACGCCGCTGGCTCACGAAACTGCGTTAACAGATAAAGGGCATGAAGTGCCAGACGGCTTTTTGCCGATGAGCTGCTGCGCTGACCACGTATTTTCACCGCTTCCAGCGCCTGCAGAAGCATGGGAGTGATCTCCTGCCGATGCTCTGTGGCCTCTCTTAAGGCTGGCAGAGGCAACTCACTGGAAACCCGGGAGAGGCTTTGTTTCAGTCTGGAGAGATCCTCGGTAGAAAGGGGCATAACCAGTTAATCCAACGTATTCAATAAATTGGCCGCTAGGATAGACCTTCACGGTGTTAAGATACAGCCCTTGAAGGGTTTGCCCGGTTATTCCTGATGGCAGCTTCCCATAAGCCTTTTTTTGATGGACCCTCCGGATTTTTTTGATGCTCCCAACATCATCTCACCCCAGCTGTCCGATAATTTCCACCTGAAGATCATCAGGGATCTCCTGAAACGACAATATTGTTAATGAGCGGTATTGCGCGATGCGGCTGTATCGGGAAAGCAGAGGCCAGAGCTGGGGTGAAACCAGCAGTACGGGTTCTACCTGTTGGTTATGGGCCTGACTGACCAACTCCGGAATATTATTCTGCAATTGCATCGACAGGCCGGGCTCGATAACGAAAGACTCTTCTGAAAACTGTGGATCCCGTCTGGCCTGCTCTCTGGCCATCAACAACATTTTTTCCAGTTCGTGCGACAGGGTAAACACAACAAGCTGTTCCGGCAGAACCTGATGATTGATCAGTGGGTCGATAATCTGTCGTCGTAAGGTGATACGAACCAGACTCAGTAGGGTCAGAATATCCTGCTGTGGCCCTGAAGCAGCCAGTAATGTAGCGGCAACGCGTGGGCTGTCAGCAATCGAAATATTATCAGCCAGCAGTCGCTTGAGAACCTGCATCAATAGGCCCGGAGGCAGTTTATCCGGAACCAGTTCGTCGCATAGCTTCGGTGAGATTTGTCGGAGATGGGTCAGCCACCCCTGAGTCTCTTCGAACCCGAAGAGATCATCGATATGATTTTCGATCATTCTGCCGACATGGGTGGTAATCACGGTGGCACAGTCAACCACGGTATAGCCGGCCTGTAATGATGCCTCCCGTTCAGTCACTGGAATCCAGTAAGACGTCAACCCATAACAGGGGTCTTTGACCGGAGGATCATAAGGCAGAGGCCGGGCATTCTCCATGGCAATGGCCAGTAGTTGATCCAGGTGCAGTTTAAAATGGTCAACGGCAACATTATGCAGCTGAATAGAATAACTGTCCGGGTCCAGATTCAGGTTATCGCGTATATGAATCATTGGTACCAGAAAGCCGTATTTTTCCGACAATTCCCGTCTCAGGTGCCTGATCTGACTGGCCAATTCACCTTTGGTTACATGACTGGTTACATGATTCGCAGCGTTCTGACTCAGCAGTGATATCACACGATAGCCAATATTCAGGCCAATGGGGTCAACGATCGATATATCCTGCCATGTGAGTCGCTCCTTTGATGCCACGCCACTTTTATCACCTTTGCCAGCCAGTGCATTTTTCCGTTCAGTCGCTCTTTCCAGGGATATACGTCGATAGATAAACAACATCATCAGTAAGCCCGGTATAACAAAGGCCACATGAGGCATACCCGGTACCAGACCAATCACAACCAATACAGCAGCAGCGACCATCAACGCCCTGGGTTGTCCGATAATTTCCTGTTGAACCTGCTGGTTCATGTCCACAGCCCCGGATATACGGGTCACCATAATGGCGGCGGCGGTGGATAGCAGCAGTGAAGGGATCTGGGCCACCAGCCCGTCACCAATAGTCATCAGTCCATAAAGCTGCACGGCTTCGGTACCACTCATGTCATATTGCCAGACGCCAATGCTCACACCGCCCAGAATATTGATGAGCAAAATCATCAACCCGGCAATGGCATCACCACGGACAAATTTGCTGGCACCGTCCATAGCCCCGTAAAAATCAGCTTCACGGGTAATATCTTCCCGTTTCACCCTGGCTTCATTGTGGTCAATCACGCCGGAGTTCAGATCCGCATCAATGGCCATTTGCTTGCCTGGCATCGAATCGAGCACAAAACGGGCAGTCACTTCCGATATACGACTGCCACCTTTGGTAATAACCACAAAGTTGACGATCACCAGAATCAGGAAAACCAGTAAACCAACAAAATAATTACCGGCAATCACCACGCTGCCAAAAGCTTCAATCACCTTGCCTGCCGCATAGGGTCCATTATGACCATTGATCAGCACCACCCGTGTTGAGGCAATATTCAGGGCCAGCCGCAGCAGAGTGGCAACCAGCAACAGTGTCGGGAACAGGGAAAAATCCAGGGGGCGGTTTATGTAAATGGTAAGAATCAGCAGAATCAACGACAGGGTAATATTAAAACTGAACAGGAAGTCCAGTAGAAATGGCGGAATAGGCAGCATTAGCATGGCCAGAACCACCAGCAATAGCAGCGGTGTCGCCAATAAGGAAGCCTTTGAAGGAGTCGGCAGGAACAAGCCGGTACTGCTCATTATGGATTTCCTGTGCTTGATGAATGCTGATATTTTTCAGGTATCTGTATATTGGGTGAGCTGGGACAGAAGGTACTTTGGTGAGTGCGATAACGATCAAGTTGATAAAGGTAGACCATGATTTTTGCCACCGCCTGATACAAATCCGGGGCAATTTCCTGGTCAATGTCAGTATGATAATACAGGGCCCGGGTCAGCATGGGCTGAATCAGTACCGGCTTGCCCGCCGAGCGCCCGATACTGATAATCAGTTCTGCCATATGATCAACCCCCCGGGCCACCAGCACTGGAGCCCGATAACTGTCCGGCTGGTATTTCAATACCACCGCAAAATGGCCCGGATTGGTCAGCACAAGATCTGCACCGGGGATAGCATCCAGCATTTTTTTGCGCGTCACTGCGGCCAGTTTTTGCCGTGTCTGTCGAATCCTCTGCCGGGTTTGTGGTGAGCCATCTTCGTTCTTCAGATTGTCTTTGACTTGTTGTCGTGTAAGAAGCTGTTGTTTCTGAAGGCGGTGTTTTTGCCACACAACATCACCAGCGGCAATGACCATAAGTACACCCGATAATGCCAGTCCGGTGGACAATAACAGCGTTAGTGCCCGGGTTGCGGCCATCGGCACAGGGTAGTTACGCAGTGCCATGATTTCTGGCAATCGGTAGCGGATAATCAAAAAAAGCGCCACGGCTAATAACAGGGTTTTTAATGATGCCCGCACCACCTCAGCCAGCCCCTGAACAGAACAGATCCGCTTCAACCCTGCCACCGGATTTATCCGCCGGGCTTTTGCTGCCACGATGGTCACACTGAAGATAAAGGGGCCGGAAATCAGGGCACCAGCGGTGACACTGACTACAATCACCAGGGACATGGTGATCATGACCGACGGAAATACGGAAAATGCCGTCTGCAGACTGTCCATGATTGATGCGTGGGCTCCGGAGGCATCACTCAATGGTGCGTCAACCTGTGCCAGCATGGCTATAACGGTGTCGATCTGATCAAAATAACGGGAATGGCCAAGCAGTAAAAAAATGGCCAGGGTCTGCATGGCAATCATCAGATCTCTTGACCGGGAGACCTGCCCCTCTTGCAGGGCTTTCTTTTTCTGCCGCTCACTGGGTTGCTCCGTGGGTTCACTGCCCTGTTCTTGCTGTTCGGAATTCATCACTTAACCAGAAAGGAGAAACCCAAGAGTCTTCAATGCATAGTGGATGTGCTGTTCGACCACATAAGGCACCTGCAGTATATTAAGGCTCAACAGTACGATTCCGACCAGAACAATCATGGGGAAACCGAGGGTTAACAGATTCATCTGTGGTGCTGATCGTGTCATGAAACCAAAGGTGAGATTGACAATCAGCAGACAGACAATAGCGGGAAGAGCAATAAGCAGCCCGGCTCCGAACATCCAGCCAGCCATGGTGATCAGGGCTGGTACTCGGTCGATAATCATCAGAAAATGCCCGATGGGTAATGCATGAAAGCTGTTAATAACCACCATAAAGAACAGCAGGTGGCCATTGATCAGAACAAAAAGAAGCTGAGCCATAACCTGATAGATACGGGCAACCACGGTAACACTGATGCCATTGGCAGGGTCGCTCAGCTCTGCAAATCCCAGCGCCATCTGCAGGCCGGTTAAATGCCCTGCGAGGGTAAACACGCTGAAATAGATCAGTAATACCGCGCCAAATAACAGTCCGGTAATAAACTCAGAACAGGCCGCAAGGACAAGGCTCAGTGACAGATCGGTAGTCATTGCAGATGACAGTTGCAACATGACGGCCACAGACAGTGCTAAAGCCAGCAGTAAGCGTGCTGAGAGAGGTAACCACTCCCGGGTCAGCGGACAGGTCATGACAAATCCGGAAATACGACAGAACACCAGCAAATAAAGCACAATCTGATGTGACAGCTCAGAAAGTGCCATAATGCTCACTGGCTATTCACAATGGCAACAAAAAAGTCATTAAAGATGGCACTTAATTCCTGAACCAGCCAATGCATTGACAGTGACAGCGTTAACAATGTGATAAGTAACCGGGGCAGAAAGCTCAGGGTTTGTTCGGTTACCTGGGTTGCCGCCTGGATAATGCTGATCAGCAGGCCCACCAGAAGACCGGGAGCAATCAGCACCAGAGCCATCCAGGAAACACTCCGCAACGCACTGGCAAACATGTAGACCGCATCATCAGGTGACATTTATGTATCCCGCGTCGTAAAAAACATGTTGTAAGGAACTGCCCTGAAATAACTTCCACATTTCTACTCTACAGACGCTACCCGCTACCCGAAAAGCCGTAACCGCTTGTGCTCTTGCGGGAAGCGGGCGGCGAGCTTTTCCCAAACAGCCTCTCAGGTAGAAAAGCTCCTGATAGTACCAGCCATAATAAGACCCCAGCCATCCACCAGAACGAACAGCAACAGTTTAAAGGGCAGAGAGATCAACATCGGCGAGAGCATAATCATGCCCAGTGCCATAAGAATACTGGCAACCAGCAGGTCAATAACCAGAAATGGCAACAGGATCATCAGCCCCATCTGCAGGCTGGTTTTAATTTCACTGCTTAAAAAAGCCGGCATCAGTACAGAAAACGGAATATTCTCTGGTACCACATCCGGTTTACCGCCGCTGTCGTCGACAGGAGAAATTTCACCGGCTAATACTAAAAATTGCTCCATATCGACCTTTCGGGTTTGCTTCAGCATAAACTGATGCAGCGGCAGTCCCGCGACTTCTATCGCTTCCCGAAATGGCATTCGCTCTGCCAGGTAGGGTTCCACTGCCTGTTCCCGGATCTCGTTAAATACCGGTTTCATAATGAATGCCGTCAGGATCAGTGCTGCGGCAATCAGAATCCGGGTAGGTGGTGTTTGCTGCAGCCCAAGAGCCTGACGAAGTATGGCCAGAACAATCAATACCCGGGTAAAGCTGGTGGTTACCATCAGCAGCCCGGGGAGAAAAGCCAGTGCCGTCAATATTAAAAAAATCTGCAGGTTAACCGTGTAATCCTGCTGGTTATCACCGGAGGTGACGGATAACAACGGCAACTGAAGCGATGCCTCGGATACTGCGGGTAAAATCAGCAGCGTGACGGGTATCCAGAGAAGGCGGACATAAACAGGAATACCTGAAACACCGGACAAAAGATCAATATCAGAGGATTTCCAGAATGCGCAGGCCATAATACTCCCCTGTCCGAACGACTTCGCCACGGGCAAATAATACCCCGTTAATCAAGACATCCAGAGGGTCATATTCCCGACGGTTCAGACTGACGACAGACCCTTGTTGCAGGCTGAGAATATCGGCAATGGTCATACGTTTGCTGCCGACATTCAGGGTCATAGTGACTTCTACAGACTCGACAAGCCCCAGGTTGGACGAAGTAAGCCTGGCCAGAGGCTGTTCATCAGGTTGTTCATGGGAATCGGGCTCTGCATTGTCTGCTGTCACTGGTTCCGCACGACCATCTTCTAACGACTCTGACGTCTTATGGTCTGCTTCATTATGATCATACTCTTCAGGAACGCCTGCTGATTTGTCGGCCTCAACCTCATTCACAGGCTGTTCATCAGAGCCACTCAACCCGGGTTGATCAGAAGATTCATACGGCAAGACTTCTCTTGTAGTGTACGATGATTCTGGATTAGTAACCGCTGAGGGCTTTTCATCAGCTGAGGGCTTTTCATCAGCTGAGGGCTCTTCATCAGCTGAGGGCTCTTCATCAGCTAAGGGCTCTTCATCAGCTAAGGGCTTTTCATCAACTGATGATCTTAAGTCGTTCACTGACTGTTCTCTCCTCTTAAACACTCATTGATTCGCACGGTAAGGTGACCTCTATGCTGCCCTGTAGTTCCTCGAAACAGGAGAGAGTTCTCCACGCTTATATGTGACTTTCCTGGATGGGGTATCGATAGAACATCACCAACTTTCAGATCACATAATTTGCTCATCGGCAAAAACAGTGGCTCAAGATCAACAGTAATATCAACTTCGATTTTGCCAAGAAACCGCATGATACGATCCCGGCATGACGGCTTTGAACACGTTTCCCTGTCAGCCATTGAACCCTGCTCTACCATGGCACTGGTAAAAGCATTGACCGGGGTATAGAAGCAAACAGGGACTAACCATGGCGAGTCAGCGTAAGCCGGGTCATGAAACTCAAGATCAAACTGATTCAGCAGACAGTCATCCGTGAATAACACGGGGGTTATCCGTGATCCCCCCATCCATTGAGCGCCCATCCGTTCAGCCAAAGAAGAAAAGCCAGTATCTGATACTGAGCAATAAGCCGCACAAAGCGCCATCCAGACCTCTGCCAGCGCACTGGCCACCTGATCCAGAAGTTGTTTGCCAATTCTTGTGAACTCTCTGGTAAAAGCCGGGGGAGAACCGTCAGCTAAAGAGCCGCCAGATGAAGAGCCGTCAGGTGCATAATCCTCAGCCCCGGAAGCCAGCGAAGACAGGCTGCCACCAAAGCAGAGGACCGTCAGAAAGTCCGGCAGCTGCGGATCTAACAGTAAGAATGCAAAGCTGGATTCACGGCAAATTGCCTTGGAAAAATGCTGATCACCAAACGGCAGCTGAAAACGGTAGAGTGTTTGTCTGGGCAACTGCTGTAATTGTTTAATCGTCGTATAAACATCACCATTGAAGTGACAGCGGGCACCAATCATCGGGCTGTCTATAATTTCCTCCAAAGCCTTCAGCATCTGCTCAGGACATGACTGTGAAAGCGTCTCCAGCTTCTTTGTCATGTGCAATACCGAAGGGGACATCTGATGCAGATAACTTCGCTGCAAAAGCCCCGAATCACTGCTGCTATTCGCCACACTGCTATTCGCCAAATTGTGCTCCACACCACGACCCGGGGAACTAAACTCTGTAGAAGGCATTCGATACTTTCCCGTCAGCAGCCTCCTGAAAAAGTAGTTCATACTGTTTTTTTTTCCATCCTGCCGGACAGAACCCTGTGATATGAATGTGCTATGAAACAGATTAGTTTTTTACTGTCATTACTGCTTACTAACCCTGTTTTCCTGATAACCCGGGCATTATTGTTGATGCTGCTTCATTCGCCAGTCTCTGCCAGCCTCTATTCTGCCAGCCTCTATGATGTAGTGATGGATGATGTTGACTGGCAACTACATGAAAAAAAACACTTTAAATGTCGTTTATATCAGAAGGTGCCGTTATTTGGCGGCGTTGCCATTATCGCTGAAGCGGGACACCAGCAGGCTATTGAGCTGGAAACCTCGCTGTTCCCAACACGGCCGGAATCAGTAGAGGTCTGGATCAGGCCCCAGCCATGGGGGCGCAATCATTCCTCGAAATATTCCTCTAAAGACTCTTTCGAAAGCGCATCAGACGAAAGCACACCAGGCAGATACGGCCAAAAACTCCAGATTACTGATTATTATTTGTCCGATAATGTTCCGGTGAAAGGTCTTGAACTGAAACTGCAACTGCCTGTCAGGCAGTTGCTTGACCTGCTTGACAGTCGCAGTTATCTCTCGGTTTATATGGTTAAAAAATCGTCGGAAAACAGCAGTAATGCCATTGAAGTCAGAATTCCCACGGTGGGTATGTTGCCAGCGATGGAAAAAATGTCAGACTGCATAACCAGCCTGCTGCCCAGAAACTTCCAGCAGTTGCATCAATACAATCTTCATTATGCCCTCGGAGAGTTTTTATTAAATAAATATCAACGACAGTGGTTATTGGATACTGCACGCTATGTAGCGGTGGATAAAAGCATCAGCGAAATTACCATTGACGGCAATAGTGATAATACGCCCTTCACGGGCAGCGATGAGACCATTGACCGATTACAAAATCTGGAGCTGTCAAAAAAACGTGCTGATGCTGTGCGCAACCAGTTGGATCAATACCTGAAGGACGCCAGGATTGCCCGGCCTGTCAAGGTCATTACCCGTTACCATGGCGAACGCTACCCTGTCGCCAACAATGCGACTGCTGCCGGACGATATAAAAACAGACGGGTTGAGGTTACCCTTGTGAGAGATACCATCACTGGCCCGATGGAAGAATCTGAAGATTCTCTGCCTCATTAATCATGGCAAGTACCAGTAAACAATCTATCTTTAAGAGGGTTCAAAACTGAACCGGTTATCAGAACATTTTTTAAACATTGCTTTTAAACATCGTGTTGAGTGTATTGAAGTAATAAGCGACGGCTCAAGTATGCGAGTAAATTATCAATGCCCAATCCAGTAATATTGTCTTTGGACAGTGCGTTTCAGGCAGGTTCTCTGTCGGAGTTCATGCCAATCCCCATCAATGCCAGCGCTCAGCAACCTGATTCTTTTCATCGGGTCTTTGCCACCCTGTTGAACCATACCAACAATACCCAGCTGCAAGCAGAGCAGCACATGACTGAACTGGAAGCGGGGCAGGATAATCTGATTGAGACGGTGATGTCGATTCAAAAAGCGAGCCAGACCATGAGTATGCTGATACAGGTCAGAAATCGTATCGTTGAAGGATATCATGAAACCTTTAATCAGCAGATTTAATCAAGCAGTCGTCTATTAAGGATTTGTCCCGGAACAGCTTCATCATTTTACTCAGTCTGGGAAAGGTCGCTGCCCGCAAAAGCGCAAGCGGTTACGGCTTTTCGGGCAGCGGGTGGCAGGCAGCGGGGAGCGTCCGTACAGGAACTATTCCTGAGTAGCCAAAGATATTCGATCCCCCATGGCCAACTACTTATTACATATACCCTGAGATTGTCGTGAAAATACAGGCCCGGGGCTGATTAGAATCTCTGGTGGGCAAAGAAAAGAGTGGGCAAAAACGGTGGATAAAAACACCTCCCTGCAATCGTCAGATGGTATCAGTGCGGCGTTTAAAAAATACTGGCACCAGCTGTATGGCTGGTTTGCTGCAATATTGAAAGAAACGCCCACAGGCTCTGGAACCAACCAGAGACTGCTGATACTGCTGGTGGCCAGTGCCTTGCTGATAGCGGTGCTGATTAATACCGCCCTCTGGTGGCATGACCATGGCTTCCGCCCTTTGTATGGTTATGGCGAACACTACAATATGTCAGCCATCATCGACATTCTGGATAAACAGGGAATTGGCTACCGAATCAACCCGGACGACGGGCAGCTACTGGTTCGCGCTAACCAGCTTTCAGAGGCACGTATGACCATGGCCACCGGGGGAATTATCGCTACCGGCTCACAGCCATGGATGCCGGAGCCATCGGGGCTGGGCAGCAGTCACTTTGTTGAGCAAATGCAGTTTCTGGGTGCGTTGGAAACATCGTTATCCGAAACCATCAGTGGTATCAATTCGGTTCGCTATGCCCGCGTCCACTTATCTGTCCCTGAACAGAGTGTCTTTTTCCGGAGCCGCCCGGCAGCCAAAGCGTCGGTGTATCTGGAACTCTACAGTGGCATGCGGCTTCAGCCGGATCAGGTTGAAGGTATTATGCGTCTGGTGAGCGGCAGTATTGCCACGCTTAGTGAACAGGAGGTTACGGTCGTTGATCAATACGGCAATCTGCTCAGCCAGGCTATTGCCAATTCACTGATCACCGGCACTGATGGCACCGGTCATGCCTATCTTACGGCCAGAACCCGTATTGAAAGCCATCTGGAGCTGCAGTTATCGAAAATTCTCGATGCGGTGGTCGGCCCGGGTTACTACCGGGTCGATGTCGCCGTTGATCTGACATACGACAAAATAGAACAAAATTCCGAGCAGTTTGAACCAAACATTGTTTTACGAAGCGAATCGATGGAGTCCGGTACACCGTTTTTGCTGAACAAACCAGCCCCTGTCGGCCAGGCACCTGCAGTTCCTGCACCCGGGACAAAAGCACCTGAACCCGGTCAGGAAGAAGTCGGTAAACAGAAAGTGATTCGTAATTATGAGGTCAGCCGCCAGATCAGCAACGAAACCCGATACCCCGGTCAACTCAAGCGATTAACCATTGCCGTGGTCATTGACGACGGCAGGTTAAAACCCGAAACAATGGTACAGGACAGTGAAGCAAGATTGACGACACTGATCAAACAAGCGGCAGGATTTGATGCCTCCAGGGGAGATGCCGTCAGCCTCGCCATTCTCCCTTTTGCCAGTACTCCGTCGCCCCTGACCACTAGCGACCAGAAGAGCTTCCATCGCTGGCTTGACCTCGGTATCAAAGTGATTCAATTGATAGTATTGGTGGCACTCCTTCTGTTAATTGTATTGGGTTGTCGAAGGCTTTTACGGGAAGTCTTATTGTCGTCACCCGGGCCGACAGGCAGTAACAGTACCACCGTCTCCACCATGGCGGATCAGTTCAGGTCAACAGTGGCCGATGGTGACATCCCCACTGATCGGACTCCGGTCACTCTGGAGGAGCAGGTCGCCCGATACCAGGAGCTGGCCCAGAATGAGCCGGAAAAAGTCGCTGCCGTACTGAAAGAGTGGATCAACAGGAATCACGCCAATGGCTGAGCCGCAAACAGGGCAACCTGTCAGCTCCGCACAGAGCCTGCCCGGTAGCAATTGCTCCGGGGAGGAGGCTGCTGTCTTTCTGTTATTGCTCGGTGAGCAGGCGGCCGCCAACGTGATAAAACACTTAACACCGGGCGAAATAAGAGTCATCAGCCAATATTCTGAAAAAATACGGGTAAAGAATCGTGACCAGCTGATGATGATGTTGAATCAGTTCGAGCAGTCTTACGCCAATGTCAGTTTATTGCTGGGTGATTATCAGATCCAGATGCGGCAGGTCCTGCAAAAAGCACTGGGTAAAGAACAGGCTCGCTGTCTGGTAAACCCGCCTGGCAGCCACCGGGAACCACTGACCGGGCTGCAGTTAATGAAGCCGGAACTTCTGGCGACCATGATCAGGGATGAACCGGAGCAGTTTCAGGCGGCAGTGCTCGCCTGCCTGCAATCGGATCAGGCCTCGGATGTCATTAACCTGCTTCCCCGGGAACGGGTGCAGGGTATTTTGGAAAGGATTGCCCATCTTGGCAGCTTGTCCCAGACTTCTCTGCGGGCCATTGTAACCTTTCTGCAGTCTTTCCTTAATGAACAGGCGATTGACCACTTTCTGCCCGTTAACGGTGAGCAGCAAGTCGCTAACATTCTGAATCTTTTTGACAGTGAATCAAGGGACCAGGTTCTTCTCAACCTGAAGCAATCTGACAGTGCCATGGCGGTGCGAATAGAAGAGCAAATGCTGGTATTTGCCCAAATCATCGACCTTTCAACAGATAATGTTGCCAGACTCATTACCAGTGTTGATCCATTGGATTTAACCATGGCGCTTAAAGGAGAAACGGATGATTTTCGTCAACATATTTACCAGTCCATGGGCAAAAGAGCTGCCAACTACCTGCGGGAAGAAATAGAGGCATTAGGTGCCGTTCCACAGAGTAAAGTCAAAGAGGCAAGGCAGAAAGTGGTGCAGGTAATGGACGATCTGTTGAAAAGCGGAGAGATTGAAATGCCCCGTGGTAATGAAGTAATGCTGGAGTAACCCGATGATCAAGACCACAGCATTAAGACAAAGCGCTGAAATGCACTGTGCTGACCGGAATAAGACCCGTACCCATTCCCATAATAGTGGGACTCCATCGGACGGCGGATTGCCCTGGGATGAGTTCTCAGAACCTGAGCAGCCCTGCATCCATCGCTATCAGTTTCCACCGTCCTGTTATCAACAGGACCAAGGCACTGGCCACGGGACTCCTGCTCAAACACCAACCGGTAATTTCCAAATGCTGCGTGAGATTGTTCGAAGAAACCGGAAACGGCAACTTGACCATCGTCGCAGAGCAGAAGACGCCGGGTATGCTGAAGGCCAGCAACATGGTTTACAGGACGGCTACCAGGATGGCTATCAGAATGGCTTTGAAGCCGGACACCTGGCCGGACTGCATGAATCACAACAACAGCAGAAAGACAGCGCGGAACAATGGCTGGCTCTGATGAATAGCCTCTGGAATGAGTTGTACAACCTGCATCAATCGACCCTGCTGCATTTAGGCCAGCCGCTGATCGAACTGATCAGCACAGTGGTCAGGCAGGTAGTAAACCATGAACTTGCGACCTCGCGGGAGTCATTACAGCAACTGGTTACCGACTCTCTGACCATGCTTCCGAATATTAAAGGGGGGCATCTGGTGATCAATCCGGTGGATCGTCTTCTGATAGACAACATTGTCAAACAGTTACCGGAAGGCTGGTCCATTCAGGAGGATGACCGTCTGACAGCAGGCGGATGTCGTCTGATTACCGATTATGGCGAAGTTGATGCGACAGTGGAAAGTCGTGTTATGGCCTGCATTGATACGGTGCATGAACAGTTATTAATGAATGGTTGATGCCAGCGTGCCCCTCTCGACACTTCCTTCCCCCCCGGTTGAAAGAACCCACAATACCAGAACCGATCTCTGGGACCGGCTAATCCGACAATTGATGTCGGCCGGAGAACAGGTCACCCTGCTGACACCTCAGCGATTGTCCGGGCAGCTGATCAAGGCATCCGGACTGATTATGGAGGTGGCGGGCTGCAGGATGCAGACCGGTCAGCGTTGCCTGGTTCAGGGCAGTGATGGTCTTACTGTAGAAGCCGAGGTTGTTGGCTTTGACAGAAATACGCTGCTGCTGATGCCGATTGACTACCATGACGGATTATCCCCCGGCGCAAGAGTCACATCGATGGGGGATAATTCATCTATTGTGGTGGGCGACGCCTTGCTGGGGCGGGTTATTGACGGTGTCGGCCGACCACTGGACAGTAAGGCAAAGCCCACAGGCAGCGCTAATATCCGCCTTCACAGTCCTCCTATTAACCCACTGCAACGATGCCCGGTTGCCACACCATTAGACGTCGGTGTACGTTCTATTAATGGATTACTGACCATTGGCAGAGGACAACGTATTGGTCTGTTTGCCGGGAGCGGCTCTGGCAAAAGTACACTGCTGGGCATGATTGCCAGAAATACCAGCGCCGATATTGTGGTACTGGCCATGATTGGCGAAAGGGGACGAGAGGTTGGCGATTTTATCCGCCAGAATATCAATGACCACTGTCTTCAGCGCTCCGTTGTTGTTGCCGCCCCTGCCGACCATTCACCGGTCATGCGGCTGCGAGCCGCGCTGGTGGCACACCGTATTGCCGAGTACTATCGGGATACCGGACATCATACCCTGTTATTAATGGACTCCCTGACCCGCTATGCCCAGGCCCGCCGGGAGGTTGCCCTGGCTACCGGTGAACCACCCGCAGCCAGGGGATACCCACCCTCAGTCTTTAACAGGATTGCCCGGTTGGTTGAGAGGGCTGGCAATGGCTATCAATCAAGTGGTTCATTAACGGCCTTTTACACCGTTCTGACGGAAGGGGAACAAGATACGGACCCCATTGGTGAATCCGCCAGGGCCATCCTGGACGGTCACCTGGTACTCAGCCATGCTCTGGCAATCTCCGGACACTATCCAGCCATTGACGTGGTGACCTCCATCAGCCGGACGATGCCGCAATCCGTATCCGAAGAGCACCTCAAGATGTCGTTGACCTTCCGACGACTGTTAGAAAAAGCCCGTGAAGGGAGTGAATTAAAATTACTGGGGGTCTATCAACCGGGTAATGACGCTGATATGGATATGGCCATGGCTGCAGAGCCGGGTATGCTTGGCTATTTGCAGCAAAATATCAAAGAGCGAGAGACGTTAGAAGACAGTGTTCAGCAGTTAAAGGCGTTAATTTCCGGACTTCGTCATGGCCATCAGCAAAAAAATGATTAACCGCTTACTCCATCTTGAGGAGCTGCAACATCAACAGCGACTGAGTGCTATCCGTCATCAGCTTGAAGTACTGGAAAAGCATAATCGATTAATCGAAACACTGGATACGGCAGGCAGTGCGACAGTGGCCCAAAATACTCAAACCGGGTATACGGGCATACAAGTCATCAATCGGGCAATGTTTCATTGGCAATTGCTGAATAGCTGGCAGCTTTGCATTGAGGCACGTTCACGACAGGTCGACACCAACAGGGCTCTATCGACAGAGATAACGGTGAAAATGCAGCGACTTGAACGATTACGCCAGCGGTACAGATAATGCCCAGGTCAGCTTTTTTCCAACAGACAGGAAACCTCCAGAGCGAGTCTGAGTCGGGAGTTATCCTGAAATAGACAGTGATCTTTTAGCGAACCCAATACGATTGTCGTGGCTTTAAAATCTTTGGGTTTCCTTTTTTATTATTGGTATTACAACTTATTTCGTTTGAATTTTCATCCTATAAAATGACGAGGGATTTTTACTGGTTCTGGAACAATTCAAGAATAACGAAGGTTTCGACCGTCTTATCAAACTTATTAAGGAGCTTTAAATGAAAAAGCTTATTATCGCTGCACTGCTTGTATCATCCACGGCTATGGCGGATGCACCTCGCCTTGAGAAGGCTCTCTACACCCGCGTTCGTTCGTGCGTGGAGATTGCCAGACTGGAGGATAACCCCCTCCTGGCGGCTATCTTCAAGTCCAAGGCGGATGATTACTACCATAACTTCGCCGGTGATAAGGCTGCCTTGAACTGGGCCGTTGTATCCAACAAATTTGGCTTCCGTAAGAAGCCTAAGGAAATGTCCCGCGAACAACGGAAAGATGCTATCAAGACTTGTAACGATATCATCTGGTAGTAAGTAGTTAACCAAATGAAATCATATATTTCTGACTAAGTTGTCAGTCACTCTGCGGCGTTGCAACTACGGTCACATAGCTACGGCTATGCTCCCTACGTTGCGCCTTGCATAGCAACTGCCCACTTAGCCAGAAATATACGATTCCATTTGGCCAACTACTTATAAAAGAGGTCTTCGGCCCTCTTCTTATTATTCCCTGAACCGCGAGTTCACAACTAAGAAATCAGCCTGAAAAGCCAATAAAGAGGATAACTGTAAGGGACGGTTCCGGGGTAAGCGCCCATTTAACCTGCGTATGTTGCCATTTTAACCGTAAAATGCTTGTGTCAGGGCAACTGGTTTATCCTTGTAGGAGGCTATGTTTTCCTTAAGGGGCGATGAGTCTAAACTGTCGTAAAGCCCTGAAATGGGAGATTCTGTGATGCAGTCCCAACAGTTTCAAGACCTTCTTAATGCATATCACAGCCCTTGTAGGAACTCTTCTATCCAGTCATCGTTGTTGACCAGTTCTGACTCTGTCGCCAATGAATCCAATGTCGCCAATGAATCCAAATCCCATTCCACTATTTCATCAAGCCCAAGTGGGTCTCTTCTCCTTTTCTCGCTGGCTTCATTCCATTCTTTCCGTGTTTCTGAATCCACTGCGTAGCTCATTTTGCAGATAGCAGTGCTTAATTCAACAGAAGTCATTCGGCTTCGGTGGGGTTCCAGCAGTTCAAGTTCTGCATTTCCCAATTCGCGAAAACGATCCAGCGCTTCCATTGCCGCGTCAAAGTCAGATAGCGGCCCTTGAATGCGACTGTTGGCAACCTGGTTCCCTTGAGTTGGTATGCTTGCCCCTGCTGGAAGTCCTTGCTGAGGGATTGATGTTACTACTGGCGTTTTTGCTGCCTCAATCTGTTCCAACTTTGCAACCAGTGCTTTCTTAACGAGGTCTGGAACAATGCCGTCTTTATCATCTTTGATAACCGGGCTGAGTGCCGTGCATAAACGGGCGTTTAGCTGGCCGCTGCTGGCATAGTGTTCAAGAGATGACCAGACCGCAGGCTTTAATGGTTTATTGCAATTGATTAGACTGATAATCAGAGAGGGTGCCACCAGGTGTGGTATTTTTTTAGGCTCGGCTTTCTTGGGCTCTTTGGTTCTCGCTTTCATTTGGGCTAATTTTGCCTCAAGCCTGATCGCATAGGGATCGCGCTTGTCCTGAGGCTTTTTATACCATTGTTCTGTGAACTCGGTTGCCTTGAAAAAGGCGGTTAACTGTTGCAATGTCCAGTTCTTTATAACAAAGCCGGTATCTCTGAGGGTAAACTCTGGATTTTGGAGTACAACCGGATCGCCATCGGCTGGCAAAACGGTTAGTCTTTGATTCTTGAATTGATATTCTGTTTGTTCAAGCTCAATTAACATGGCCGTGATAAAGCGCCACAGGCGTTCCTGGCCCGACATGGCGGGATCACCACCGACCATCACCCCTCTTTTATCATCTGTTGACACTCGATTTGAAAAGCAGAGATCCGGTATTTTCTCTTGTTCCGGTAGAGAGTGGTTTGTGAGCAGCATTCCTTCCAGCAACCGTTGCTGAATCGTGACATCAGGAGCGGTTTCAGGTGTAGCCTGATAGTCAAGACAGGCATCCATGAATTGCTGCATTTTGTGTTGTCCAAGCACCCGATGTAACCCGCGCCACTGTGAGACGGTGGGCAAGGTTTTGAATAGCTCATCCATCTTATCCGCGTATTTTGAGCGGTTATCTTCTGATTGTTGCCAGAGAATCTCCAGCATCGTGCGTTTAGATTGCGTGAAGTCAAATTGCTGGCCAAGCTGTTGGCAAAGTGGTTTTAATGCATACCACTGTTCCTGAGTTGGGGCTGGCTTCAGGTTTCTGCAAAGTTCAAGGTATTCCTGCATCTCAGATTCAGGGAGTTGCGTTAGTGCAAATTTTGTTAAAGCCAATGGTGCAGGAATGGATAATGTTTTAGTGAGTACTCCTTTGCCGCGTGGATTTTCACGATATTTTTCAATCCAGAACTGGATACCAGTTCCTCCATGGATAGCCAATATCGGTAGCAATGATTTCAGCGCAGCACGAACAGCCACTCTGTCATTTCGAGGACTCTTGTGGGCAGCCAGATATTGTTGGAATTCGGCAATTTTCATGCGCCATTTTGCGGGCCCAGAGAAGAACAGAGCCAGTGCTTTCATTTGACTCGATTCTAAAAGATCTTCATCACTATTGTCGTCGCCATGTTCAGTGGTACAACCATGCTGATTAAGACATTGGCGAAGTGTTTTCTCATTTTCAGTCAGTTTTTCTGCTGAGGGCAAACCAAAACTTGCAAATATTCGGCAAGAAAGTTTCAGAATATTCTTATTTTCAACCGAGGGTAGCCATTGAACGAATGCTTCCACCTTCGCTTTGTCGGGCAAGCCCCTACTGCTCATCATGGAGGAAAAGGCCCGCAGCAGTTCCAGGCTGAATTCGCCGTTCACCTTCCAGCACT
>NZ_JBLYNV010000045.1:0-49878 GCF_049310165.1 Endozoicomonas sp. ALE010
ATCAGCAGGCGTCTTTACCGCCAGTCAGATGTAGGTTCTCCCACAGGGGACTTTCACCCCATCAGTTCATGCCCATGCCGGGCGTACCAAGGGGTCGAGACTGTGAATAAAACTGTGTCTCTGCCTATCTTATAATCAGTTTTGATTGAGGATAGGCACCATGAACAAGCAACAGCTTGAAGCCTTCGCCCGTGAAGCCGCAAAATCCATTAAGACAGAAAGTGATTTAAGCGACTTCACCCAAATGCTTTCCAAAGTCGCCATCGAAACAGCGCTGAACGCCGAGCTGGATGAGCACTTGGTGTCCGGCCTGCAAAAGCAATGAATATAAAGCAAAAACCGTATACTTATGCTGAAATCTGCCTGCATGTCACGGTTATGAAGACTTCCGGAAGTACATAACAAATTACACAGAGGATTTGAAAGGTGTACTTTTGGTTGATCAACCGAAGCCTATGTTAATCAAGGTACTCATCGAGAACCGTCGCAAAACTAACGGCTTCCATGCAGTCAAAGTACACAAAACATGGTGCTTTATATTTAGCAATTTTGCAGGCCGAGGCCCTATGCAAGAGGTCAGTAATGCCTCTACGTAGCCTCTACAGCCCTTGATAACAATGAGGTTTTGCTTAATGTCTACCCTAAGTGCTGGCTTTAGGGAAGCGGCAAAGCAGAAACTTGCCACTTCAATGCAGCGATTCCCGCAAATAGGCTAACCCATTGATATTTAATGGAATATTTAAACACAGTATCGCAGTCTTTTTTGGGTTTAATCTTTATTTATCAATAGGTTAGATGACTTCTTTGTGGGAACCGCTGACTTCAATGATTATTGGTCAGCTTGACAGGTCTTTCTTCTCTTTTCACCAGCAAGCTATCTATCTATGCGTTCTGCCAAGGCGAGAATGTTATCAATACCATTTTCAGTGTCTAAGCCGCAAGATCCTGATCGTCAGGCTCATAGTTTGCCAGAGGGTCAACACTCTCCAGCATACTGTAGAGGTTCAACAAACCATCACGGTTGCCAAAGACATAGTTTCCTGCAAGCTGTATGTGGCTCCAGGCAACAGGTGAGAATCTTGCAATCATATCGACGACTCTTTGGTTGCCGTCTTTCTGGAATTTTTCAATCAGAGCCGACAGTAGAGCCGAGTTGTAGTAAATGATGCTGTTGGCGATCAGCCTGGCACAGTCATTCCATTGGTCGATCTGGTAATCATTACCTCCCCGGAACAGGTTGCCATTAACAGAAGCGATGGCTTTTCGGAGCTGGTGATAAGCCTCACCCCGGTTTAGTGCCTGCTGCACGAACTGCCTCAGAGTTTTGTTATCGACGTAATCAAGCAGGTAAAGGCATTTGATCAGCCGGTCATATTCATGCAGGGCTGACAGGATTCTGCTGTTTCGTTTATTGTTGGAAAGCTTTCTGATCACAGTGCCCTGCTGAGTAGACTTGCGGCTCAGCGAGCAGACAATATGCTGAATCTGATCCCACTCCTGCTCAATCAGCCTGCGGTTTATAGGCTTTTTCAGCCTGATTTTCACATCACCTTTCTCAACAACTACCTCAAACTGATCATTGAAAGCTCGCTTGAACCGCGCATAACGGGGAGAAAACTGATAGCCAAACATATCCAGTATGGCGAAATTGACATTGTTGATGCCGTGGGTGTCTGTTGCCAGAGACTTGGGCTGGATGTCACTGCTGTTGTTGTAGAGCAGGTCAAAAGCAAAGTGACCTTCGTACTCATTTGGGGAAATGACAGCGGTATTAACCGGCACATGGTTAGAGACCAGCGTCATTGCAGACACGCCTTTCCCTTTCCGGAAATATTTGGCGGAATAGCGGGCCTTGAAGGTATTGATACGGCAAGCATATTTTTGCCCGTCAATGCTACCGAAAGGAGCTGACTCGTTGATGGTATAGTGCTTGAATATCGGCAGTCTGGCGATTCCGTTGGAGATCAAGTCATTCGCTGCACTGATCGTTTCAGGTCGGACAAACGCATCATTAACACCACGCAAAACTCCGACACTGCGGTCTGAAATCGCCGCGATCCGTTGAAGCCCGTAATTGGTGCCATTACCAAAAATGCAGGCAATCAGATCATCCTCCTCAGCCTTGGTATTACGTTTCCTTGTAGAGATTCCTTCAAATGCATCCAGAAAGCCGGTTTTTCGGTTAACGTAATTCATGATTTCGATAATCCCCATATGCTTTATCTGGCTGTAAATGGGGTTATCAATGTCATCACGCTGGCGATGGTTTCGCCTACCTGAGTCATGCGTTCATTGAGTAGCCCCTCAAGTTCATCCAGAGTTTGAGTAACCGGTGTCAATAGGCGTTGCAGGCCGGTCTTGGCAATGATGAATTCTTTGTGTTTTTCCCAATCCCTGACAGGAATCAGGTCATCCTCCAGCCGTTTATTTTTCTCGCTTTCAGTAATATATGCCTTGCCACTGTCCAGATGTTTGCTGATTCGGTAATACAGGTAAAACTCAAAGCGTTTTGCATGAAGCGTTCCATCATCGATCAGGTATGGTCGCTCGCTTTTCTTGATGAAACTCTGATTAAAAGTGGTGAGCTTGCGCTTCTCAGCCAGCTCCGTTCTGGAGTGTTCGAGCTGTTCAGATAGAGTGATCTGGTTGCTATCACACTCCACATCAATAGCGAGGAACAATTTACGCAGAGTGTTGGCCACCTTCCTGGACTGCTTATCAATATATTCCCAACGGTATCCGGCCAGGTCGAAGTCACTTTTGTTCAGGTGTTTACTTATCGCTCCCAGTTCTTCTTTGGAGACCAGAGAAAAAGCCTGCTTGCGGACTTCACCGAAAGTCAGGCTGTCACTGACGTTTTCATCCACAAAATAATGCAGAATATTCCCGGCAAACTTCAGTTTTTCGCGGACGGCCTCCAGTTCCTCTCCGACTTTCTGCTGGGCATAGGCTTTAGACGCGTCTCGGTATTTCCGAACCAGATAACAGAATGAAGTGACCAGCTTGTCATTAGTTTCCCGGTAGCGGAAATACAGATAACAGGCCAGATATAAGAGTCCCTGCCAGTGAGGATACCGACGAACCTTATAAACAGAAGTGTGCCGGACGATGGAGGCATAGTAAGCCATATTGCCTTGCGACAAACCCAAAGAGGAAATCAGTGACTTTAATTCAGGATAGATTTCCTTGATGGTCTTATGGGTTTCCAGCTCCCGGTCAAGTTCAGAGGGTGAGAAGTCACGGGCTGATCCTTTGTATACTGACAGGCTGTTCAGTGCGCCTTTGTTCGTGAGTATCTTGTTCAGCTTGTGTTGTGTGGTTTCTGACATCTGCTCTGAGAGGACAGCCTCGATGCGCTGCTGCTCCCCCACAAGAGCCTCTGTCACCAGATTTTGTAAACTGGTGTAACCTGGCAGTGCTATCCGCTGCTGACCAAGAAAGGCGAGTCCTTCATCAAAAATATATCTCGGATCGGTACAGATGGTGGCAACATCCTTCATCCGTGTTATCAGGTGTGTCTGGTGAGCTTTCGACAAACGAGCAAAACCCAATGTTTCAAGCATCTTGCCAACCAGTTTAGAGCGGGTACTCTTGGGCAGCTGATCCAGAGCAATGTTTTCATTAGGGAAATAGGTTTTTCGAATATACTCTGCATCTCTGGCCACATCGTCCAGGGTGAATTTTGGAATTACTGGCTTGGCTCGAAAGTAGCCAACCAAAAGGATGAAATAGATTCTGGTTTCCAGTTTTTCCAAACCATCAATGATTTTCTGCATATGAGGATCAAGGGAAAAATAGTCCTCCCGATCAGCCTGATTAAATACTGGCCGTTCGTAGAGTTCCCTGACTTCATTTGGGCTTAGAATGTGAATCCGCTTCTCGTTCTTCTGAGACATATGTCGCTTATACTTTTTCAGGTATCAAAATTTAGAAAATCTGATACTGTACAGAAGCGTGAGAAAAAAGGTATCAAAAATCTTGTTTTTCTAGTTCTGAGACCTGATAGTATCAATTTCGATATTTGATACTGAGATCGATCAAAATGGCACTTCTGGGCTACGCAAGAGTTTCAACGATTCAACAAAAACTGGATATTCAGATTTCAGCCCTGAAAAAAGCCGGAGTTCGTGAAGACCGGATATTCACCGACAAAATGACCGGCAAAACAGACGACAGAAATGGACTGCAACGACTGCTGACCAGAGCCGAAAGAGATGACACCATCATTTGTACCAAGATGGATCGTTTAGGCCGTAACACGGCAGACATGATCAAGATCGTTGATAGCTGCTACAAAAAAGGAATTTCCATTCGTTTCCTGGACAACAGCCTCAGCACTGAAGGGGCGATGGGAAAAATGATTATCCAGATATTGGCGGCTGTTGCTGAAGCAGAGCGAGAGCGCATTCTTGAACGTACCAACGAAGGTCGTTTAGCTGCCAAAGAGTCTGGCGTTAAGTTTGGCAGGAAGCCCCACAAAAGCACCGATCAAGCCAAAGCCATGATTAGTGAAGGAGTACCCATGAAAGACGTAATGGAGAGGTCTGGTGTATCCAGGGCAACTTATTTCAGGTTAAAAAAAGTGGTCTAGTTTTTGTACAGTGAACTTTTCGAGGGAATGGGCACAAACCCCCCTGATGGCCAGACCTGACCAGGCGTTTGTAGATTCCAAGTCGTGAAGGGTGACCCAACTCTTTCAGAGCCTTGGCGCAGGTATCTAGATCCATGGTAGAAAACTTAGGCGGCAAATAGTTCGATGATAGTGGAAATATGGTGGGCTTGTACAGGGACTGCTTCCGGTTTGTTGATTGTTTTCAGGAAGCAGTCAGTAAGTATTTACTATGCCGAATAGTGAGCAATACCATCCATAAACATCTGCACCGAGAGCATCACCAGGATCATCCCCATCAGCCGCTCAATGGCAAATATGCCCCGACTACCCAGTAATTTCATAATTTTACCCGACATCATCAGAATGGCAGCGCTCAATGCCCAGGAGATAAAAACGGCCATGGCCAGTGGCCACTGATTTCCCGGATGCTGGCTGGAGACCAGCATCAGCGTTGCCAGAATGGATGGGCCGGCAATCAGGGGAATCGCCAGGGGAACAATAAATGGTTCACCGTCTGGGGTACTGCCCATGATGCCACCACCCCGGCTGGATGGGAAAATCATGCGAATGGCGATAATAAACAGGATAATTGCACCGGCAATACTCACCGATTCCTGCTTCAAATGCAGTGATAGCAGCAGGTATTTTCCGGCAAAAAGGAAGATCAGAAGAATAACCAGGGCAATCAGCAGCTCTCTGATAAGCACCTTGCTACGCCTCTGTTCAGGAACTCCTTTCAGAACTGAGATAAAGACAGGCATATTGCCCAAAGGATCCATGATCAGGAAAAGCAGTATAACGGTTGAGTAAATGTCCATGTTTGAAAAAGCCAGCTGTGTTTATCAGGGAGCGCTTATAACATATTCACCAGAGGCATAGAAAGGCCTCCGGTGGGATATTCAGTGCATTAAATCAGCCTAAGACTCTTTGGCGGGCAAGGATAGACAGCAAGCGGGAATCGTTGCTCCTGCCGTCACCATTGCCGTCAAGATCAATGGTATCTTCCAACTGGAGCCTGGTGTGGTACTCCAGGGCTGCTTCCCTGGATTTTTCTATATCAGCTCTGTCTTTGGCCGCATCGGCTAACTCGGCTTGTCTATAGATAGGGTTGTTTTCCTGGTTCACATTGTAAAGTTGACTCATATTAAATTCCTTGTCTCAGTGCTTGAAAACAGTCATAGCTTGTATTGATAAATTCAGATTAGTTATGACCAGTCTGTGAGTCATTACTACTTAAGTCACAAGGATGATTAAAAAATGCAGGGGGAGTAATTAACGTTATGATTTTTAAGTGGTACTAAGGACTTGATCAAGGGCTGGATGCAGCCCTTCTACTATTTATCAAGAGCCTGACTATCAAGAGCCTGATTTTCAAGATAGTTATCTTTCAGTTTGACATAGTTTCCAGCGGTGTATTGGAAGAAACTACGCTCTGTTTCCGATAGTTCCCGTGTTTTTTTGGCCGGGTTTCCCTTGTAGACAAAACCACTCTCAAGATGCTTGCCCGGGGGAACCAGACAACCGGCTGCGACAATCACCTCTTCTTCCACCACGGCACCATCCAGAATAATGGCACCAATACCAATCAGACACCGGTTATGGATAGTACAACCATGCAAAACCGCTTTATGCCCTACCGTTACATCATCACCAATGGTCAACGGATGGCCAGCGGGGTTGTAATCACTTGCATGGGTAATGTGCAGAACTGAACCATCCTGTATGCTGGTTCTGTCGCCAATACGGATGGAATGCATATCGCCACGAATAACCGCCGTTGGCCATACCGAGCTATCGTTCCCGATCGTGACATCGCCAAGCACAACCGCACTGTCGTCGATATAGACCCTTTCGCCAAGAACTGGCATTTTATGATTGAAGCTTCGGATGGCTTGACTCATTGAGCGGGGCTCCTGTGGTGTTTCTGCCTCAGTGGATGCAAATAATGGCTAGGAGGCTGTCCGAGAATAGACTGCCCTACTGCGGTGGCAGCAAATTGGTCTAAAAAGTCGGAATTTTTTAGTAAATAGAACCACTATTGACTAAAAAATTCCGACTTTTTATCCTCAATTTTCTGCCATCCTCGCTACGGGCGCTATTCTCGGACAGCCTCCTGGTGCATTGACCGGATTCTGCTTGAATTCACCGGATGACGCACCCATCTATTACCAATAATTACCATGAAATTTAAAAAGTATAGAGAGCTGTCTTATGATTAACCCGCTACTGGAATCCAGTGAACTTCCCCCATTTTCCAAAATTCTGCCGGAACATGTAAAACCCGCCATTGAATCCATTATTGCTGATAATGAAAAGGCGCTTGCCGCGTTACTGGCTTCCGGTGCCGCTCTTGGAGGTGCCGCTTTCGGATGGCACTCTTTGCAGGAGCCCCTGGATCAGCTGGATGACCGGTTGGGGCAAGCATGGTCACCGGTTGGTCATATGAACGCGGTCGTCAACAGTGAAGCACTGCGGGAAGCGTACAATGGCTGTTTGCCGCTGCTATCTGAATACTCTACCCGTCTTGGCCAGAACCGTCAGTTGTTTGAGGCTTACCAGTCTCTGGCAGATTCTGAAGCGTTTAAGCAGCTGGACAGCGCTCAGCAGAAAGTGATTAACGATAACCTCAGGGATTTCCGTTTAGCCGGTGTTGCCCTGGAAGATGAGCAGAAATCCCGTTACGGCGAGATCAAAAAACAGCTGTCGGAACTGACCAGCAAATTCTCTGACAATGTTCTGGACGCCACCATGGCCTGGAGCAAGCTGATTACCGATGAATCGGAGCTGGCCGGATTACCCGAGTCTGCCCTGGCCGGGGCAAGGCAGCTGGCTGAGTCAAAAGAGAAGGCGGGCTGGTTGTTGAATCTGGATTTTCCAAGCTACTTTCCGGTGATGACCTATTGCGATAACCGGGAGCTCAGGAAAGAGGTTTACACCGCCTTCTCTACCCGCGCGTCTGACCAGGGGCCAAATGCCGGGGAGTTTGATAACACGGACAACATGAGGCAGATTCTGCAGCTTCGCCATGAACTGGCCCGGTTACTGGGTTTTGAGAACTACGCTGAATACTCCCTGGCCACCAAGATGGCGGAGTCCCCGGATAAAGTCATTGAATTTCTGCAAGACCTGGCCGCCAAAAGCAAGCCTCAGGCGGAGCAGGAGCTGGCGGAACTGAAAGCGTTTGCCAAAGCAGAGTACGGCGTTGAAGATCTTGCAGCCTGGGATGTTGGCTATTATGGCGAGAAACTCCGGCAGCAGCGGTACGCCATTTCCCAGGAAGAACTGCGCCCATGGTTCCCGGCGGAAAAAGCCATTGCCGGAATGTTTGACGTGGTCAATCGACTCTATGGCGTTGAGTTTGCCACCGTGGATAACGTGGATACCTGGCATAAAGATGTGCGCTTTTTCAACATCACCAGAGAAGGAGAGGTGATCGGTCGCTTTTACCTGGACCTTTATGCCAGGGAACATAAGCGTGGTGGTGCCTGGATGGATGTCTGCCGTTCCCGCTGGCAACAGGATGGCAAGTTACAACTGCCGGTGGCCTACCTGACCTGTAACTTCACACCGCCGGTGGGCGATAAACCGGCGCTGTTAACCCACGACGAAGTGGTAACCCTGTTCCATGAGTTTGGTCACGGTCTGCACCACATGCTGACCAAAGTGGATTATGCGGCGATTTCTGGCATCAGTGGCGTTGCCTGGGATGCTGTCGAACTGCCCAGTCAGTTTATGGAGAACTGGTGCTGGGAGAAGGAAGGGCTGGCCATTATCTCCGGTCATTTTGAAACCGGCGAGCCGCTGCCGGAAGCGATGCTGAATAAATTGCTGGCGGCAAAAAACTTTCAGTCTGCCATGATGATGGTCCGGCAGTTGGAGTTTTCACTTTTTGACTTCAAACTGCACAAGGAATATCGCGATAACATTGATGTTCAGTCCGTGCTGGATCAGGTGCGCCAGCAAGTGGCAGTGGTGATGCCGCCATCTTTCAACCGTTTTCAGAACAGTTTCAGCCATATCTTTGCCGGTGGTTATGCTGCGGGCTATTACAGCTATAAATGGGCTGAGGTGTTATCCGCTGACGCGTTTTCACGCTTTGAGGAAGAAGGGATTTTTAACCGGGAAACCGGTGAGTCCTTCCTCCATGAGGTGCTTGAAAAAGGCGGTTCTGCTGAACCTATGGAGCTGTTTGTCAACTTCCGCGGCCGAGCGCCAGAGATTGATGCGTTGCTGCGACACAGCGGTATTCAAACGGCTTAATGGCTTGGGCTTTGCAGTTTTTTGCACCAACCATGATAAGTTTTGCCGTTAAATGACGGCTATTTGAAATAAATACGCAGCAGAGCGCTTGAGGTGCTTTCTGTTGCGTATAACTGTCACATCAGTCAGGGATTAAGAGCCATGAAAACCAAGCGCTTTATTGCAGGAGCGGTATGCCCTTCCTGCGGCACAATGGATTCAGTTCGAATGTTCCGCAGTGAGACTGAGCGGGATTACCGGGAATGCGTGGAATGCGGCTTCAGCGATGAGATGGAAGTCAATCCGAGGCTGGAGGGGAATTTGCCAGAGGCCCGTATTGCCCGGGAAGAGAGTATTCTGGATGATCATACCGACATTATTCGATTTGTTGATGATCCACCTGTAAAAAAGCCGTGAGGGTGCATTGATGATGGTCTACCTTACTGCGTGAAATAATTGGATTTTGACAACCAACCAGAGCTGCCCGGCAACAACCGGGGGCAAGTTCAGTTTGTATGTTACCACCAGCACCGGTATCCGTGACTCCTGAAGAAGCGCTGTGTTTACAGGCCTCCCGGCAGTGTTTCAATCTTGAGAAGCAATGTTGCACGTTTAGAGGACTTCAGGTCACAAGGTTAGATGTGTTCAGAAGCTTGATGCTGGTATTAGAAGATGCCTCAGTGGGTGCGACTGTAGGAGGAGCTATAGGCTGTGTTACTGGTGGTATTGCCGGGGCTATAGCAGGTGGTATGGCAGGAGCTGTAGTAGGCGGTATGGCTGGTGGTGCAACAAGTGCAGTGGTTGTTCATCCGGGTAATGGAAATACTGCATTAATGCGTGCCATTAACGGTGTTCTGGGAGGTGGCATCGGAGGTGGCGTGGGTTTTTTCCTGGAAAATGACCTGGGAACAGAGCTAGCTGCAAAAGGTGCGATAGATGGTGCCATAGTCGGAGGTCTGGTTGGTTCAACCTTAGGCTTAACTACAGGCATCATAATTGTAAAAAACAATTTTTTTATCAGGAATAGAGTCGTAGAGAGATCAGACCCTGTAGTTCGGCTATCCAGCACTGAAGAGCTTGATCAAATACAGGCGCCTTACGGAGTTAAAACCCCCATTCACGGTGAATCAGTCCGATCGACAATGATTGTTATGGAGAACGAGGAAATCACTGGAAAAAAGGTATAACGAAAAATACAGATCACATCGCAGAAGTGGTTGCTCAGTTTGTTGATGAACAGTTTCACCATCCCCTATTCTTACCGCTTGTTAGTACTGCGATTACGGATCACCTCTATTATCTTTTATCAAATGTTGTCAGGGTACCGGAACCGTAGACTGGTTATCATTAAGACACTGAAATAAAATTAAAGTTCATCAGGCTGGCTGGTTCAGGCCGAGGCTGTAAATTTAAGCTCAATACCCAGGTTGTTGGAAAGGCAGTTCCAGCGTGACCAGATCCTGATCCACTCCTCAGCACTGCGATCATGGATAAACTCCCGGAATTTCTCTTCATGATAAATCGCTTGCGAGCGCATCATCTGATCCACCGTTTTATCCACAATCACATCCAGGGCATTGGCAAACTTTTCCCCCAATATTGAATGAACAATCAGGTTCGCCCAGGTCATATTCATGGGGATGAGCGTTGATCCGGTTTTTACAAGATATTGGTCGTTTACTTCTTCAATAAGCCGATGGGCAAAATAGGCTTTATCAAGCAATAAATCGAGCCCGGAAACGGGTTGATCCCGGGTTATGGCCGCCATAAAGTTTTCTTCAGCAATATCCAGAAATGGTGAGATAAACCGATGAATACCCACTTGCCGGGAGGCTTCATTAAGCGCTTCCAGAAAATCCGGCACATGGTCAATATAATCCATCGTAAAGATCAGCAATGTCTCACAGGCATTATCATCAGGCAGCTCAATTGTGCGATGTAATTGTTCAATCCGATCACTGATAAGCGTTTGCAGATGTCTGCTTTGCGATTCCAACTCTTTGACCTGAAGGATTAACTGTCGGATTGCCTGTACATCCATATTGACCCCCTGTGTTCATCCATTCGTGCCAGCAGGAATGACTGGCAATGGCTGTCTGGTAGATGTTTAAAAAACCATAGTACCAACTATAAAACAAGAGACGGTAAATATTCATTTTTCATATATTTCAATATTTTTATAAATAAAAAATAATATAAAAAACACTGCAAAATAAGGGTTTTTCTAAATTTTGGAATCTGTTGTGCAGTCAAAAAAATGGCACACAATATATGCTATGCCAGCTTTTTCCAGAGGCATCTCAGGGGTGCCTGGAATGATAGAAATTTTTTTCAACAGACCGGAACTATCTGTTGTTCAATTGGATCCAATGACCGCGAAATGAAAAGCGATGGAAGTCGTCAATTTTGTCTGACTGAAATCTATGGCCTCAAATTAACTAAAGGGTCTGTAGAGCTATGCCTCCGTTAGCAAATTCTGATGCTCAGCCAATACCTTTACCACCGTCTGAACCAGAAGTCAGCGAAGCTGCTATCGCAACTGCATTCAATAGCAACGTTCAGATAACACCCTCCTGTTCACGCCAGCTACCTGATTCCGGGGAGCGTTCAGAGCTCTCACTGGATGAACAACAAATTACTGCTGTTAAGCCTGGTGTCGTAAAAACAGAGCTTGGCAAATCACCGACGAAGTTTCAGGAAAATGATATATTGCTGATTTACCCACAAGATTTTTCTGACCACTCCAGTGTGGATTTGCACGTAAATCCGGGAAAACTGAAAGATGCCCTTAGATGGCATATTCATGGCATATTGGATGATCGTTATGAAATGTTTCAGATCGAAGATGAACCCACCCGGGAAGAAGAACAGTCATTAGCAGATTCAATAATAACAAGGTTGCCGGCAGCGTTATATGAGTTCCTTAACAAAGACTGGTCTGGTAGAGACTGGTTTGTCCCCGAGGAGTATCAAGCTCTGGCGAAGTTCCATTTTGCATTTATTTTTTTCAATGAAGACGATCTTATGGATTACGAGATATGTGAAGAACAAGGTTGGGAATACCCAAGTTACGGGTACGAAAAGTGCGGTGAATTTAAAAAATTTTTGATAAAGGAGTGCTTACCTCTGCTCAAAGGCTGGAGCGAAGACGAAGTGCGGTATATTAAGGAGTGGCTGAACTACGAATTGAAACGTTGTCAGAAATATCCTGACCATGATCGCCTGAAGAGCTACGTCGATTATTGTCATTATGGCCCATTAAAAGCTGATTGTGTGTCAATCTGCGACCGTAGTTACCGCATACATGAAAGCCGGGCTGCATATAATCGCATTAAAAACCTTGAGAGCCAGTTGGAAAAATTGTCATAAGACTGCCACTGGTTTGCCGAAAATGGTGTCTTTGAGCCAAACTAGAGGAAATAAGTACTTATGTATTCATCAGTAAATTTTCCTGTTCAGCCACATTTACCTCTGGCCAAATCAGACAGCCCTCAAGCTATTGCATCTGCTGAGTCGAATGGTAAAGTTCAGGAGATTCCTGCCTCTTTACGCCATCTTCCGGATTCCACAGAGAGCCCAGAGCACCCACTGGATAAACGTCAAATAACTACTCAAACGTCTTGTGTCGTGAAAGCAGGGCCTGAACAACCACCGACAAAGTTTCAGGAAAATGATTTATTACTCGTTTATCCTTGTAATTCTGTGAGAAGAGTCACAACACCCACTCTTGATTTGAAGATCAATCCAGAAGAACTTAAAAACAGGCTTGATTATCACATAACTGGATTTTTGAGAGAACGTTGGATAAGTGGACATAGAAAAGGTCCTGCTACTCAGGAGGAAAAAAAATCACTGGCTGATTCAATATTAGCAAGGTTGCCTGCAGAACTAACTGAGTTCCTGAACAAAGACTGGTCCGATAAAGAGTGGTTTGCTCCCGATGAGTATCAAGCCCTGGCGAGGTTCCACAGCGCAATTATTTTGCTTGAAGATGAAGATTTGGACTACCGGAGTGAAAAAGAGGAAGATGAATTTAACGAATTTTTTAGAAAGGAGTGTTTACCCTTGCGTGCTGGCTGGAGCGAAGACGAAGAAGACGAAATAGAACTAGAACTCATTCAGTATTGGTTGAATGAGGAACTGCAGCGGTGTCAGGATTATCCTGAAGCTGAACGGATGAACGAATACATTAAAACGTGCCATTATGGTATATTCAAAGCCGACTGTGTGACGGTTTGTGATGAATGCATTTACCGTATTACTGAAAACTGGAAACCATACGGACACATTAAAATGCTGATGAGTCAGGGTAAGGGATCGCCGTAACACAGTAAATATCTCAGGTGGTTTATCGATTGAATTTTCATAAGACTCCTTGTCTTATCAAGTAAGGAATTGTCCGAGGGCAAAAAGGCCATCGGTCCTTGCCTCTGGCAATGGTCGGCGATTGCTGGAACTGATGATTAAAGATGGCAAGTCTCTGCTTACTGTTGGATCGACAGAAATAAATTAATTCACCCGTTCGGATAAATCGATAGAATCCGATTATCAAATTAAAGGATATGAATTGCTATGCATCCGTTAGCAAGTTCCACTGTTAAGACCCCTGTACTTATGCCCGAATCAGACAATTGTCCAATTATTGCCACTGGAGGATCCAATGGGTCAGTTTATGAGGCTCCTGCCTGTGCACGCTATATTCCCAATCAACAGGTCTGCGCAGGGAGTCCAGAGCAGTCGGTGGATGAACATCTGATCACTGCTCTAACGTCTTGTACCGTAAAAATAAAGCCAGAACAACCTAAGGTAAAGTTTCAGGAAAATGATTTATTACTTGTTTATCCCTGTAATTCTCACCTCGGACGCGCTCCCGGTCTCGATTTGGAGATCAACCCGGAAAAACTTAAAAACAGTCTTGAATTTAACATATCTGAATTTTTGAGGAAACGATGGATAGACGGAAAGAGAGAAGATAGCCCTACTGAGGATGAAACAAAGTCACTGGCTGATTCAATATTAGCAAAGTTGCCTGCAGAGCTGACTGAGTTCCTGAACAAAGACTGGTCTGGTAAAGAGTTGTTCGCTCCCGAAGAGTATCAGGCACTGGCCCGGTTCCACAGTGCAATGATCCTGGCTAAACATGAGCGTATTAATTATTTGTGGGCATTCGTGAATGACGAAGAGTGTGAAGACGTTAACGACTTTATTGTTAAAAATAATATTCCCCTGAGCATTCTCTGGAGCAAAGACGATGAAGAATTTCACGAATTTTTTAACAAGGAGTGCATGCCCCTGCGTGATGGCTGGAGCCTGGATGAAATAAAGATTATAAGGTATTGGCTGAAAAGGGAGCTGAGTAAACCCGTTAAAACGTGCCACTATGGCATATTAAAAGCCGGTTGTGTAACGGTCTGCGACAACTGTAAATACAGTGTTATGGAAAACTGGGAAATGTATGAGCGCTTCAAAATGTTTATGAGACAGAAGCAGAAATTGTCGTAACACAGCCATTTTTGCAGGTGGCTTAACGTTTGATTTCATAAGATCCCAAAGAGGCAACGGCGAACCCTGTTTATAAAGGGTGATAGAGCCTGGTTAGACTTACTGCTTCTCTGATTTTTGCACAGGGGATTGTCTTTAGTTACAACAGAATGTCTTGGTTATAAATTTTTGTACCATAGAACCTGAATAAAATATTGTTTAATTACAGCCCTTTACAGGCGTGATATGGGAAATGTCAGGAGTCTATTAAACGACATTTATAGTATTTTAAAATTGGCGATTTCATTTTCTTTCAGCATGTTGTTTAATGGTTTTTTAGAACTATACTCTATAACGATTATTGTCAGACTTAGAGTGTTCTGCTTTGAATGATTTGCCATAGGATTTTTATGGCATGAGGTGTTGGATTTGCAGTTATGTGTTTGCTAAGCATTTTGTTTTGGTCTCAATACTGATTGCATATCTGCTCTTGAATAGATGTAGTGGGGTTTTTCAGATCAGATAATTATAAGTAATCTCGCTTCCTCTCAATAAACCATCTGTGGTTTACCTGCGTAAATGACACAAACGGGCTTTATCATGGGGTGGAGACGATGAACGCTGGTAACAACACAAGACCATTGGAAAGGTCAGTATCGTGACACAGGCAACCGGACGAAAAACTGCTCCGTTGGCAGTCGCACCTCTGAGAAGTAAAGCAGCGCAACAAATCTGCACAATAATAATAAGAAGTTTCCGCTGCGATCAGCGGATAGTCAGGGGATGTAAGGGAATAATGATGCAGCAGGCGAAATCTCTCTTTCTTCTTCTTGCGGGGCTGGCTGTAACGGGTAGTAGCCGTGCTGCATGGGAAGTCAATATGACCGAAGGTGTGACGGCGGTCAGCCGGAATATCTACGGACTCCATATGACCATATTGATGATCTGTGTCGTGATCGGCCTGATTGTCTTTGGTGTCATGTTTTATTCCATTTTCAAGCACCGTAAATCCAAGGGCGCAGTAGCTCACCAGTTCCATGAAAGCACACTGGTTGAGATTGTATGGACATCCATTCCTTTTCTGATCCTGGTGCTGATGGCCATTCCGGCGACCAAAACGCTGGTGGAAATCTACAATACTGACGAGGCCGATATTGATATCAAAATTACCGGCTATCAATGGAAGTGGCAGTATGAATATGTCGGAGAAGATGTCTCTTTTTTCAGTAACCTCAGTACACCCCGGGAACAGATCAGAAATGTTCGGGACAAAAACCCCAACTATCTTCTGGAAGTGGATGAGCCGCTGGTGATTCCTGTGGATAAAAAGGTTCGCTTTCTGGTGACCGCTGCTGACGTGATTCACTCTTGGTGGGTGCCTGCCCTGGCAGTCAAGCGTGACGCTATTCCAGGATTTATCAACGAAGCCTGGACCAATATTGAAGTGCCCGGTACTTACCGTGGGCAGTGTGCCGAACTGTGTGGTAAGGATCATGGCTATATGCCCATTGTGGTTGAGGCCAAGTCACAGGAAGACTATGACGCCTGGCTGCAGGCGAAAAAAACCGCAGCGGGCAAAGAGCGTGAGCTGACCGACAAAACATGGACCATGGCGGAATTGATGGACAGAGGTGAGCAGGCCTACACCAAGGCTTGCGCTGTATGTCACCAGCCCAATGGTGCCGGCATGCCGCCGATCTTCCCGGCGCTGAAAGGCAGCCCGATGGCCACTGAAGCGGATCAGATCGGGGCGCATGTCGATATTGTTATGAACGGTAAGAAGGGCTCAGCAATGCAGGCCTTTGCCGGCCAGCTGAGTGAGGTGGACCTTGCTGCCGTGATCACCTATGAGCGGAATGCCTGGGGCAATGACACCGGTGAAATGGTGACCCCTCAAGAGATTGTGGAGTACAAGAAAACTGGCGAATATGTAGAAGATCCGGCCAAGCAGACCATGCCAGATAACCAGCAGGCGAGCCTGTAAGGAGAGTAGATATGACTTCGGTAACAGATACTGCTTCTTCCCTGGATCAGGAGCATCATCACGGGCCTGCCAAAGGATTGATGCGTTGGGTTCTGACCACCAACCACAAAGACATTGGCTCCATGTACCTGTGGTTCAGCTTCATTATGTTTCTGACCGGTGGGGCCATGGCCATGATCATCCGGGCTGAACTGTTCCAGCCCGGACTGCAGATTGTCGAACCGGCTTTTTTCAACCAGATGACCACCATGCACGGTTTGATCATGGTATTCGGTGCCGTTATGCCGGCATTTGTCGGGTTGGCTAACTGGATGATTCCCATGATGATCGGGGCTCCGGATATGGCCATGCCGCGGATGAACAACTGGAGCTTCTGGATTCTGCCCTTTGCTGCCGTGATGCTGGTGAGCACCTTGTTTATGGAAGGTGGTGGCCCCAACTTCGGCTGGACCTTTTATGCGCCACTATCAACAGACTATTCACCGCCTTCAACAACATTTTTCATCTTTGCCATCCACATGCTCGGGATCTCTTCCATCATGGGGGCGATTAATATCATCGCGACCATCCTGAACCTCAGGGCTCCGGGGATGACCATGATGAAAATGCCCATGTTTGTCTGGACCTGGCTGATCACGGCTTATCTGCTGATTGCGGTAATGCCGGTGCTGGCGGGTGCAGTGACCATGATGTTGATGGATATTCATTTCGGTACCAGTTTCTTCAATGCCGGTGGTGGTGGTGATCCGGTACTGTTCCAGCATATTTTCTGGTTTTTCGGGCATCCGGAAGTGTACATCATGATTCTCCCCTCCTTCGGGATTGTCTCTGCCATTATTCCAGCATTTGCCCGTAAGCCCCTGTTTGGCTATACCTCCATGGTGTACGCAACCGCCAGTATCGCCTTTCTGTCGTTTATTGTCTGGGCGCATCACATGTTCACAGTGGGCATCCCGCTGATTGGCGAGCTGTTTTTTATGTACGCCACCATGCTGATTGCGGTACCCACCGGGGTGAAGATATTCAACTGGGTGACCACCATGTTCCGTGGTTCCATGACCTTTGAAACCCCGATGCTCTTCTCCACCGCCTTTGTGGTGCTCTTTACCATTGGTGGTTTCTCAGGACTGATGCTGTCAATTGCCCCTGCTGACTTCCAATATCACGACACCTATTTCGTGGTGGCTCATTTCCACTATGTACTGGTGCCGGGGGCAATTTTTGCCATCTATGCTGCCTGCTACTACTGGCTGCCAAAATGGACTGGCTATATGTATGACGAGACGCTGGCCAAAGTGCACTTCTGGATGTCCTTTATCGGGATGAACCTGACGTTCTTCCCAATGCACTTTGTCGGGCTGGCGGGCATGCCACGCAGGATACCGGACTACGCACTGCAGTTTGCCAACTTCAATGAAATGGCCAGTATTGGTGGTTTTATGTTTGGAACCACGCAGCTCCTGTTCCTGTTTATCGTGATTAAATGCATCAGGGGGGGAGCAAAAGCCGAGGCCAAGCCCTGGGAAGGTTCTGAAGGGTTAGAGTGGAGTGTGCCATCACCAGCCCCCTATCACACCTTCACCACACCACCGGATGTAAAGTAAACGACAGGAGTCTGTATGAGTGAACAGGATAGAGAGCAGCCTGAAGCCATCGAGCATTCAACTCGCCGTACTGTCATTCGCTCCATACTCGTAGCTTGTGGCATGTTCGGTTTTGGTTTTGCCATGGTGCCACTGTACAACGTGTTCTGTCAGGTGACTGGCCTGAACGGCAAGACGGATCCTGACCCATACATGTACAAGGCGGCAGAAGCCAAAGTGGATACCAGCCGCGATATCAAGGTGCAGTTTGTGGCCACGAAGAATGCGGGCATGAGCTGGGACTTTTACCCCAGCACTCCCCAGGTCACGGTGCATCCCGGCGAACCGGGCCTGCTAAACTTTGTTGCGAAAAACCCCACGGGTAAAACAATAGTGGGCCAGGCCATTCCCAGTGTGACGCCGTTTGAAGCCACCAACTTTCTGCATAAGGTCGAGTGTTTTTGTTTTACCACACAGACGTTGCAGCCATGGGAAGAAAAGGTGATGCCACTGCGGATTATCGTCGATCAGGACCTGCCGAAGCATATAAAAAAGCTAACCTTGTCTTATACGCTGTTTGATGTAACCCATTTGAACTGAGTGTTTTGAGCTTTATTTTCTAAAGAAGATTGTTCGGGAGAAAAGGCGTACTCCCTGTCAGATCAGGAGAGGTGAAAGAAAGTACTATGGCTACCGAAGGTACCTACTACGTTCCGGCCCAGAGTAAATGGCCAATCATTGCGTCTATTGGACTTTTTCTGACCCTTCTTGGGGCCGGCATGATGATGAATGACATGAGCGCCGGTGTTAAGGACTCTAGTGCACACTATGTGTTTTACGCCGGTGGCCTGATTATGGCCTGGATGCTGTTTGGCTGGTTCGGCAATGTCATCCAGGAGTCCCGGGCCGGGCTTTACAGTCCACAGATGGACCGGACATTCCGCTGGGGAATGTTCTGGTTTATTTTTTCCGAAGTGATGTTTTTTGCCGCACTGTTTGGCACCCTGTTCTATGTTCGGGTTCTGGCCGTCCCCTGGCTTGCCGGTGAGGGTGAAGGGGCGATGACCCACGAGATGCTCTGGCCAGATTTTACTGCGAGCTGGCCACTGATGGTAAATCCGGACAATGATCTTTTTGTTGGCGCTGCTGATGTTGTGGATCCCTTTCACCTGCCGCTGTTGAACACGCTTCTGTTGGTTGCTTCCAGTATCACACTGACACTGGCCCACCACGCACTGCGCGCTAATGACCGCTACAAGATAAAACTGTGGTTGATCCTGACGCTGGTGCTCGGCACCGCATTCCTGTTTTTCCAGGTTGAAGAGTACATCGAGGCCTATAACGAACTGGGGTTGACCCTCAGTGCTGGTATTTATGGCTCAACCTTCTTCTTGTTGACCGGTTTTCACGGTGCACATGTAACACTGGGAGCCATTATGCTGGCGGTGATGCTTGTCCGGGTTTTTCAGGGACATTTTGAGGCAGATAACCATTTTGCCTTTGAAGCCGCCAGCTGGTACTGGCACTTTGTAGATGTGGTATGGGTTGGACTGTTTATTTTCGTTTATCTGATTTAACGGTTATCGATACAACCAGGGTGCCTGGCTGTGGATATCTCCATGAAGCCAGGCGGCGACAATAATCACCATAATCAAAACAGTGAGACCGATACGAACTTTCAGGGAGTTCAGCAGTTTGGGCGAACTCTTCTTCTCAGTCAGCAAAAAATAAAAGCCGGTACCCAGACTGATAACCACGGCAATAAAAAGAACAATAACGACGAATTTTATCCACATATTCCTGGCTCAAGAAAGTTATCCACAAGGCAAACTCCTGAGATGAACTCAGTATTTTCCGCACTTTCTGGGACACAATAGCATAGAAGACCGTTCACTTGATGTTTGGATTCAGATTGAAGTTGACCCTGTTAGTGATTGCCACCCTGCCGGTACTGGTGAGTCTGGGCTTCTGGCAGCTATCACGTTACGAGCAAAAGTTGATGCTGGAGCAGGCTTATGAGTCTCGCCATGCTCTTGAGCCGTTGTCACTTTCCCAGGCTCAACGTCACGAAGATCCGTTGTATCTCCCTTTTACGGTGAGCGGCCGGTTTGACCCGGATCGCTACTTTCTTTTGGATAATCAGGTTTTCCAGGGCGAGGCCGGGTATGAGCTGTTCATTCCGTTTCTGACCGATGACGGAGCATGGTTGCTGATTGACCGGGGTTGGATTGTCGCTGGTGATCGGGAACGACTGCCGGAGGTGATGACAGATCCGGAGCATCTGATACTGACCGGCTTTGCGTATAAGCCCTTGGGCAAACCCTTTATGCTGGCGGAAGACATCTGGGAAGAAGGCTGGCCGAAACGCATCCAGGCGTTTGACTCACTGAAAATATCGGAAGCCATGGAGAGCACGACGCCGGATTTTTACATGGTGCTCAGAGCGGGTCAGCCGGGTGCTGAACAGATGCGCCCAATGGTGATTAATCTGAAATCAGAGAAGCACCTGGGCTACGCCTTTCAATGGTTTGCCATGGCACTGGTCCTGCTCTTGCTGTATGGGTTCCAGATGATCCGCTCAGGTAAGAACCATAAGTAGTTAACCAAATGAAATCATATTTTCTGACTAAGTGGACAGTCACTCTGCGGCGTTACAACTACGGTCACATAGCTACGGCTATGCTCCCTACGTTGTGCCTTGCATAGTAACTGCCCACTTAGCCAGAAAATAAGATTCCATTCGGCCAACTACTTAAGAACAAGCATGACGTGTGAGGTGATCATGACCAAGACAACCACGAATAAGAATCGGCTGCAGCTTGCCCTTGTCATTTTGATCCCATCCATGGCCATGGGGTTGGCCTGGATTATGTACTTTACCGGGGCATGGATACCAGAAGGAAGAAGCAATAAAGGCGAGCTTTTACTACCACCCGCCCAGTTTGCCGCACTGCATCTTCAGGACGGTGAAAAGCGTGTAGATGCCGCAGAAACAGAGGGCCTCTGGCGAGTGGTGGTGTTTGGCAGTGCCCGTTGTGAAGAGTCTGATTGTGTCGCCAGCCTGTATAAAACCCGTCAGGTGCATATTGCCCTGGGAAAAGAGTCTGAACGGGTGACCCGGTTTTACATTGCTCCGGAAAAACCGGTGCCCTCCTCAGAACTTGAAACGGAACATCCGGGCATTTACTGGCTGAACGCGGACAAAAACCATGTGCAAACAGCGCTCGGCCTTAAGCACTGGCCAGAGAACCGTATTTTTATCATTGATCCGCTGGGTAATCTGATCATGGGATACCGGGTTGATCAGCCCGGTGGTGATGTGCTGAAAGATCTGCAAAAGCTGCTGAAAGCGTCCAATATCGGTTAATGGGTACTAAATGATTATTGAGTCATTGGTTTTTGTTTAATGTGGTATTTTTTGGTTAAAAAAAGGGTTGGTAATGGGTAGTCAACTCACTGGAGTGGCAATGAAGAAAAAAGGATTTTATCTGGCGCTGATCGCAACGCTGCTGGCAAGCATTGTGGTTGGTGTGGGTGCCTATACCAGGCTGGTGCATGCCGGGCTGGGCTGTCCTGACTGGCCCGGCTGTTATGGTTTTCTGACTGTGCCGGATACTCAGCAGGAGATTGCCCATGCCGAGTCACTCTTTCCGGAGGCCCCGGTTGAAGTTGATAAGGGGTGGGCAGAGATGATCCACCGTTATGTGGCTGGCTCCCTGATGCTCCTGGTGTTGATGATTGTTATTCAGGCATTCAGATACCGGCGTGAGCCGGGCCAGCCGTTCAAGCTGCCCATTCTGATCCTTGCACTGATTACCCTGCAGGCCGCTTTTGGTATGTGGACCGTCACACTAAAACTATGGCCTCAGGTTGTAACTGCTCATTTACTGGGTGGTTTTGCCACCTTCAGTCTGTTGTTTCTCTTAACGTTGAGGTTGTCTGGTGTGCATCGAGAAAAGGTGCCGGATAAGCCGTTCCTGTTTCTGAAGTGGCTGGCAGTATTCAGTCTGGTATTGGTGGTTGGTCAGGTCAGTCTGGGTGGTTGGACCAGCTCTAACTATGCAGCCCTTGCCTGTCCTGATCTGCCAATGTGTCAGGGGCAGTGGCTCCCGCCCATGAATTTTGCAGAGGGATTTGATGTCGGGCAGGACATTGGTCCGAATTATCTGGGTGGGCAACTGCATGCTGAGGCCAGAACCGCCATACATTTTGCCCACAGAGTAGGAGCAATACTGATAGTAATATTGCTGGCGTTGCAAATGCTTATTGCGCTCAGGGTGTCTTTCAGGGTTGGCGGTTCTGTAGGATCAACGGTTCGAAAACTGATGCTGCTGGTTATGGTTATGTTGACGGTCCAGGTGGCTCTTGGCCTGAGCAATATCATCTGGAGCCTGCCGCTGAGCATTGCCGTAGCCCATAACCTGGGAGGTGCCTTGTTGTTGTTATCACTGGTGGCCTATAACTACTTCTTATTCGGCGGTGCTCTTAAGAAAAGTGGTTTGAACAACAGTTTGCAGGATTTGCAGGAAAGAGAGGGCTGAGCATGAGTCAAAGTAATGTATTACCGGCAGGGAGTGCCCACTGGAAGGATTATCTTGAGCTGACCAAGCCTAAGGTGGTCGCGCTGATGATCTTAACGTCGGTTATTGGTATGTACCTGGCAACACCCGGTTGGGTACCGCTGGATATTCTGTTCTTTGGTAACCTGGGCATTGCTCTGTGTGCCGGTGCCGCAGCAGTGATCAATCATGTCGTTGACCGACAGATCGATACGGTGATGGCGAGAACCCATAATCGTCCGGTGGCCACTGGTCGGGTTGAACCGCTCCAGGCGGTCATTTTTGCCTTTATTATTGGTTCGCTGGGAATGGCCATGCTGTTTGTGCTGGTTAATCCTCTGACCGCCTGGTTAACATTCGCGTCCCTGATGGGCTATGCAGTGGTGTATACGCTGATTCTGAAACGGGCAACACCACAGAATATTGTTATTGGTGGTTTGGCCGGGGCGGCTCCTCCCCTGCTCGGCTGGACTGCCGTGGCCGGACAGTTTGAAGGCCATGGCCTTTTGCTGGTACTGATTATTTTTGCCTGGACGCCCCCTCACTTCTGGGCCCTGGCAATCCATCGCAAGGAGGAGTACGCCAAAGCGGATGTTCCCATGTTGCCAGTTACCCATGGTGAGGCTTACACCAAACTTCATATTCTGCTCTATACCATCATCATGTTTATGGTTACCCTGTTGCCATTCCTGACGGGTATGAGTGGGGTGATCTATCTGGTGGGTGCAACCATTCTGGGAGCACGCTTTTTATACTGGTCCATTGTTCTGCTCCGTGACAGCAGACCTCATGCCGCCATCAAGACCTTCAGGTTTTCAATTACCTATTTGATGCTGTTATTTGTGGTGTTACTGGTGGACCACTATTCATTTTATCTCTGGGTGTAAGGAGTCCCTGTGGACACAGAAAGGAGTAAAGGGGTGAAAAAGACGGTCACTATTTTACTGGCAGCCGTCGCTGTTGTGCTCGGGGTGACGGCGAATAAATTTATCAACAAGCCAGCGTTATCCAAAGAGCAGCTCCAACAAATGGGAGCGGTGGTGTTTGAAACACCCAGGGCTTTCACCATGGAAGGGCTGGTTGACCATAACGGCCAGCCATTTGTCGCAGAAAATCTTAAGGGGCGCTGGAGCCTGGTCTATTTCGGTTTTACCTTCTGCCCTGATATCTGCCCGGCCACGCTTAGTCAGTTAAATAAGCTGGACGCATTGCTCAAGGAGAAGTCACCGAGCCTGGCGAAAGAGATGCAGTACCTGATGGTGACGGTGGACCCACGAAGAGACACCCCTGACAAACTGAAAGGCTATGTGCCCTACTTTAATAAGGACTTCACCGGCATTACCGGAGAAATAGCGGGTGTTTATAACCTGGCGGTTCAGATGAATGTCCCGTTCACCCCGGTGGTTGATCCTGAGGATGAGTTTTATCTGGTGGATCACGGTGCCAATCTGGCCCTGGTTAATCCGCAAGGACACTATCACGGGTTTATACGGCCACCGTTGGAACCCGGTAAGCTCAGGACTGTGTTGTTAAGTATTGACAAGAGTCATTGAGTCTTGACTTTTTTACAATCTTTTTGATGTTAAAGCCAGCGGATGCTGGCTTTGCAAATTAATAGAGAGTTCCAACCAAAAGTTTTTACGTGGCAGCGGTCTGATCGAAAGTACGATGGGTCAAGAATCGGTCGGAATCATTTCAAGCTCGATAAATTTACTGATTTCATAAACCAGATCAATGGCTAAATTCGCCAATTGTGTGAAGTTTTCACCTTCCTCAGGCGTTCGTATTTTATGTTTGAAATTATTTTTTTTATTCATATTCATTAAAGGTGTCTTGAAGAAGGCGTGAATATCAAGAAAGGTTTCAATACCGTGTGGCTTTAACAATTCCTCATCAAGCTGGGCCAGGTCGAGAACAGGAATGGTGGTTCTTCTTTGATAATAATCAATCGCTTCCTGGAGATCCTCTTCTGGTGTGTGCGCTTCAATAAAACGCAGATGATAATGTTCCTTTAGCAAATTGATTAATGGTTGTTTGATTTTTTTGATGTAATTAATAATTGCTTTTTTTTGTTGATTGGTTTTACTGTTTGTTTCATCATCCAACGGTTTATAATCAGGAATTTTAGTGGTTAAAGCTTCCAACTGTTTCATGTAGACTACTAATGGGTGATTTGGCAGCCATCGGGCCAGTTCCTTTCTGTACGCAACAGCGTCATGATATTTTGTAATGATGACATCGATAGCAATGTCCGCTAATGTACGCTTGAGAGGAGCATTCAAAGTAGTTATTTTATCTGTTGTCGTACTGCCCTTTAAAATGGTTACCTCAGAATACCGAGTATAAAGTTGATTAGTAATCACTTTGGCAGCCATCGCAAGTGATCCATCCGTTGTTTCTGTAAGCACTTTTGTATTTCTGGCAAATCTTGGTAATTTTTTTTCATCACTGATCATTCCTAAATATACTGCCAATTCCCCTACTTTAGGTTTCACTTGAAATGGTTCTTCGATGACCAGAATTTTTCTGGTTAAAAGTTTCCCTGCCATTTCTTTAATAAACCATGGAGTTAACTCTTCATCTTCTTCTGGCGAAGGTGTTTTTGCAGGACGTTGTTCCCCGGAAACACTGGGCTGCTGCGAAGCTGGTTCGGCTTTTTTCAGTGCTTTTTGAGAAGCTACCCCTGAAGTACTAATATCAAGATCTCTTTTTAGTAATATTTGGATATCCGCAGGCAGTATGCCAATTTTTCTAAAGCCGTGCTCAACGCAGACCAGATAATGTTTTCCTTCATCAATATCAACGGATTCAACTGGATCCTGTTCAGTTGAGACAAAATTTTTGGGTGAAATCTGTAACCGGGCAAACGATTGAGCATATTCGCTGTGTTCAGAAATATTTGGAAAATTTATTTTCATAACTTCTCTCGTTACTTCCTGCCTAAATTTTGGTCAGGGTGAAATTCTCATAAAGCTTTAACTCAGTTTACCAGTGCGTAATGTAATTGGCCTGGGGCTTTCACGGTCTTTATTGCTCCAATACAACATAGAGTTTTCAACAGTCTGGATGGCAATGGAACCTGTGCCAAATTTACCAATGCAGAAACCGGAGCCTATGTAGGTCATGGAATGGATCCATTCTTGTGTGAATGTATCCGACAAATTCAGATAGCTAAATGGCTCAACTATTTTTATATCAGTGACTACTGTTGAGGGATAATAGTTCATAGGGATTTTGATATTGTATTTTTCTGATCCACAGTGTAAAAAACGTTCAAACTGATGGCATGTTGGAATCAAATACTCGCTATCTTCGGAAGTCGTACAGTAACGAGCCCCTTGTGAAATCCACTTTACAAATCTTTTTCCCCAGGTGACTGGAGGCTGATATTCACACTCTGTTTCATCCTGATCTTTGACAACAAAAGAAATCTTGTCGTCTTTGTCTTGAAAAAGTGACATTAAGTATTCATCAGCACCGTCACCACAAATTGAGACATCAGTTTTATCCCCAATTTGAAAGATTTGGAGTGTTATTTTGTTGGAAATAGCCGGATTTATTAATGACTGACGTGTCAGAGTAAACGGTTCCTTTATATAAAGCTTGATCGTCTTTGCATGATTTGTTTCCCTGCCTGCAAATGAGCCGCTGCTGTTTTTCTCCATACTGTTGTTCGCTGTTCGTGCAGGGAGAGACATAGTGTTAGCTGTAGAGGATATATTCATCAGGTTTGCCTGACTTTGCCGTGAATTTACACGAAAAGCCTTGAGCAGCAGGCTTTTCGAACAGATTTCTGTATTGTGAACTTGCGGACTCAGGTTTTATTATTACTTTCTTTTTATCAACCGGGTGATTAAAAAAAGTAAAAAGCTGGCCACAACCACTGAAGGGGCAGCAGGCGTGTCCAGAAACCATGAAGCCGCCAGGCCTCCGGACACACCAAGGATGCCAAGCAGCGCTGAAACAATCACCATCTGCTCTGGTGTGCGCGCCAGCCGCTGGGCGGTCGCTGCCGGAATAATCATCAGGGAGGTAATCAGCAGAACACCGACTATCTTCATGGCTACGGCGATCACCAGGGCCATTAGCAGGGTTAGTGTCATTCTGAGTTTCCTGACCGGAATGCCCTCCACCTGGGCCAGCTCGGCATGAACAGACATGGACAACAACGGTTTCCAGAGCCATGCCAGCGTCGCCAGAACCAGGGCACCTCCTCCGTAAATCCAGTAAAGGTCCGAGGGGCCGGTTGCCAGCAGGTCACCGAACAGATAGGACATCATATCTACCCGAACATTATCCGCAAAGCTGACGGTGACCAGACCAATGGATAGCGAACTGTGGGCAAGGATTCCCAGCAGGGTGTCGGAAGCCACTTGTTGTTTTTCCTGGAAGCTGACCAGGATAGCGGCGATCATCAGTGAACTGGCGATAACGGCCAGGTTGATATTGATATCCAGCATCAGCCCCAGTGAAACCCCCAGCAGAGCAGAGTGAGAGAGGGTATCGCCGAAATAGGCCATGCGCCGCCAGACCACAAAGCAGCCCAGTGGTGCTGCCAGCAGAGCCACGCCATAGCCTGCCAGTAAGGCAGATAAGAGAATATCCGGCATCATTGCTTTCCTTCAGATACAGGGCTTTGTGGCTCAAGAATATGCCCGTCAACGCCATGATGGTGGTCGTGATGGTGAGTATATACCGCCAGTTCGTCTGACGCTCCACCAAACAGGCGAAGGTACGCCGGGTGTTGCTTAACCTGGTGAGGATGGCCGGAGCAGCAGACGTGTTGATTGATGCAAATGACTTTATCGGTGGATGCCATAACCAGATGGAGGTCGTGGGACACCATCAGCACGGCACAGTGCTCCCGGTCTCTGGACGCGTTGCGAATCTCCGTGATCAGCTGGTAAAGCTCCTTTTGTCCGGTGACATCAACCCCCTGCACAGGTTCATCCAGCACCAGAAGGTGTGGTTTATGCAGCAGTGCCCGGGCCAGCAGAACCCTTTGCAGCTCACCACCCGACAGCGATTGCAGGGGAGACTGGAGCACATGGCTGACGCCGGTTCGCCCAAGGGCGTCGTGAACGGCGGTTAAACGACAACCGGTCAGCCTCAGGAACCGGTTGACTGTCAGTGGCATGGAGTCATCAATATGAAGTTTTTGCGGCATGTAGCCAATGCGCAGCCCTTTTCTGACGGAGCGCTGGCCGGATGTGGGTTCCTGTAATCCAAGGGCTACCCGTACAAGGGTGGTTTTTCCTGCACCGTTCGGGCCTATCAGGGTAACGATTTCACCGGGATTCACCTGCAGGTTGATCCCGGTCAGTACCTCTCTGTTCTGGAACTTCATCCAGATATTGCTCAACTCTATTAATGGTTGATTCATAATATGTGATTATTCAATTCGTTTTGCAGTTGGTGCATAAACCAGCCAGCTCTATTGAGGCATCCGCAATGATAAAGCCGTGTTCACTGGCACAGTCTTCCAGGGAATGTTCAATGGTCGGGTGTTCAATTTCAATGGTGGTCCGGCATTGGGTACAGATCAGAAAGCAGCTGTTATGTGGCGTATTGGGTCGGCTGCAACCAAGGTAAGCATTAATGGATGTCAGGCGATGCACCAGTCCCTGTTCCTGAAGGAAGTCCAGGGCTCTGTATACGGTAGGGGGCTGAGCCGGTTTTGATTCCCCCTGAGTTAGCTCTGCCAGTATTTCATAGGCTCCGACCGGGCAATGGCTCTGCCAAACCAGTTCCAGCACCCTTTCTCTGAGGGGGGTCAGACGGACACCACGATTATGGCAAATGACACGAGCTTCCGTTAAAGCCTGCTGAATACAGGCTTTATGGTTGTGTTGAGTATAAGGTGTATCCGTTTTGCGCATAACATATGCCATTAATATTTGTTATAACATAACAGTTTCGCGTGAATATTGATACTGACTAAAAAAGCCCAGGGAGCTAATGATAGAGCATCGGGCCGCAGCAAGCTTCAAACATCATGTTGTGCGCGTTACGTCTCAGAAAGCTCAATTAATGGTATCATTATGTGATACCATACCCTGTAGTATCCTCTATGAATGCCAAACACCGAAAAACGCTTATTGCGATTTACCAGGAATCAAACCCCAAGCAGTTAGAATGGAGAGCCATAGAATCTCTCTTTATAGCTGTTGGGGCTGAAGTTATTGAAGGTCGTGGTTCTCGAGTAAGATTCCATAAGGATGGGGAAATTGGAACTTTCCATCGGCCTCACCCTAAAAAAGAGGCAAAGCCGTATCAAGTGAAAGATGCACGGGACTTTCTAAGCAGAATTGGAGTTAAGCCATGAATACAATGACACACAAAGGTTATTCAGCCAGCCTGGAATATAGTGATGATGACGAATGTTTTGTTGGTCATATTGCGGGCATAAAAGACCGGGTTGGGTTTCATGGTGAGTCAGTAGCAGAGCTTAAAAACGCTTTTCAGGAAGCGGTCGAAGATTATCTTGAAACTTGTGCCGTGGTTGGCAAAGAACCTCAACAGCCATACTCTGGAAAATTAACGCTTCGTATTCCCCCGGAACTCCATGCCTCGATTGCCACAGCAGCCCAAGTGAGTGGTCAAAGCATTAATCAATGGATTTCAAGTGCACTCAGCCGGGCATCCCGCATATAAATCTGCGCATAGTCGGGTTAGGACTGGTTTTTCTCCAGTCCTCCCTGCAACACCATATATGCGGGTCCGCAGACAGTGGCCTTTCACTCCATCAGCTAATGCTCATGCCCGGCGTATAAAAAGTTCCAGATTACCTATGGTGCCCCTGAATTTTACACTAGGTGTTTGAATAAATTGAGATACTTCGATTTAGTAAAATTAAAAATGGCCGAAATTATTCAGAATATTAGATATCAAACCAGTATATTATGAAAATATTTAAAAGTGGCATCACTATATCGTTTATTTTATCTTTAGCTTTGAGTGCTAATTCAATATCGGATGAAAAAAGTGCTTCATATATTTGTATAGGTGATAAAAGTATTGGCTTTAACTGGGAGAATAAAAATTGGGTTGAAACCAGATTTAATACTGACAAATACCTTGTTAAGAAAATAAGTAAGGAAATGTTAGAAAATGATTTTGCTTATTCGGAGTGCCATAATCTGTTAAAAAGTAAAAGTGAAGATCGGATTGACGTGGAGTATGGTTGTTACAATATCAGGACTGTCGGTGAACATTATTATCCTTTCGAAACAGAAGTATGCACTGAATTTTGGACTCCATTAGATATAAACAAAAAATTAACCCAAGTAAATTGTAAATACTTCAGTTTTAGGCCAAATGGCTGGTTTCATAAAGCGTTCACTCACTCAAGTTTAGAAGATAAACCATATAAAGACTCATTGGGTGTATCTGTAGGAAAGTGTGCAAAATTATGAGTATCTATATTTTCTAAAAAGATGGAAAACGCTTAATGAATAAGGGTATAGATCAGCATTAGCTGTCACGAATAAAAGAATTGCTAAATTTAAAAATGGTATTCTTTTAATGCTAGCAATAATCATGGGGTTAAAAATGCAAGATCATTATAAAGTGCTAGGCCTTACACCAGATGTCGAAGATGCAGTAATAAAAGCAGCGTATAGGGCATTATGTAAAAAATATCATCCAGATAAATATTCTGGTGATAAAATGTATGCAACAGAGTTAATGAAGAAAATCAATGTTGCATATGAGACACTTTCACACCCAAAGAAGAGGGAAGAATATGATAACAGCTGGGGGAAAAGTAGTGATTATGAAACAAATACCTTTAAAGATGAATATAATGCCGATGAAGAGATAGAAAATGAATGGAATTTTGCAACAGAGTATTACCCAAACTTACTAGAATTACATAATCATCTATGTAAAATATCTTTGCCATTGGGGTATGCCTTTAAACTATTAATAATTGATTCAAAAGAGTTTGGAAATCCTAATATTATAGCTGCAAAACTCGAACATCAGTTCCTAGAAAAGTACTTTGGTACAAAAAAGGTTATACAAAATACTGCACTTAAATACATACTAAACGATAACAGAATAGCAGCAAGAGAGCTGAATAAGGCTGTTAAAGTTTTTGGTGAGAGTTTGGATGAACATGTGGTTTTAAATAAAATAAAGAAAAAGTTCCCATTCAGAAACAGTACTAACAAAGCCGATAATAAATATCAAGAAGCACAAAGTTCACCCAACGGAATGAATAAAGGGATAAATACATTTATTATTTCTCTGGGTGTTCTCTTTTTCGTTTTTGTTATATTTGCAGTAGCTGACAAATGAACCTGCAACTAAAACCAAGGCTTAAGGCTTCATCCTTCCTCCCTATGCACTGCGGAGAAATCTATAGCAGGTGTTAGCTATCAGTGCAATAATTTAAGTACTTCAATTTAAAATCATTAGATTATTTTGTGCGTACGAGTAGTCTGAAAAGCACTCCAGTTGACATCCCTTTCTCCTCTTTGCCAGTAACGTGCCACAAAAATGAAAACACAGAAAATCCAAAAGTATGACAGTATAAAGTATGATCTAACAATCCATTCATATAATGTCCATAATATAAATGCTTCAAATGCAGCTCCCATTAGAATCCATGGCTTGTAAGCTGCCAGTTTTGCGTGATGTACTACGCCCAGTGTGCCAACAATGTATGAGTTAAAAGCTAATAATGATATAAAAGTATCGTTTGATATCCACAGTAAGGTTAAACTTAGCAGAAAACTAATTAATACATACCCCTCTATAGCTCGATAAACCGGATACCTTAATGTTTTCTGAGCTAGCCGATATCTTTCCCATCGAGAGGTACTTCCTATGAATTGGCTCAATACAATTTCATTATTAATTGATTTCAAGAATTTGCTCCTTTTACTTAAATTGACACAATTAACTAGATATCAACAAAAATTCACAAAAGCTAGATAAGTAATAAGTGATTTTGGCTAATAGCACCTACATTTTTTAATTAAAAACGACACCACTCTGTTTTCAGGGTGGTGTTATTTTAATTCATCCAGGCAGAATTAACAGGTCATCTGCGTGTTTAATCCTTAATCGAAGCATTTCCTTAAATTCATTTGGATCAAGAAATTGTCGAATCAGGCTGCCCTGATGTTGTTGATCCATCGTTGATTCCGGATAAATAAACGTAACCAGTCGGGATATCCAGAACCTGAAGGCTGCCAGTTGCAATATTAATGGCCAGGCTTTTTTCTCATCCTCAGTAAAAGGGCGAACCTGTGCATAGGCATCCATCAATACTTTGGTACGCTGATCATCCAGTTCAAGACTATCGGTAAGACACCAGTCGTTTACAGTAACCGCCAGGTCATAGATCAGCCAGTCATTACAGGCCTGATAGAAGTCGATCACGGCTGAGATTCTGCCCTGATCAAACAGTACATTATTATGAAACAGGTCACCATGAATCAGCCCGGTTGGCAGATTGTCAAACGCAGGCAAAGCATCAGAGATGATGTGCCATTGCTCCGCCATAAAGTGGGCATCATCCTGGCCAAGTAATGGAATGAGTCTTTTCTGCTGGGCATCAAGCCAGGCAAGTCCCCGCTGGTTCTCCTGATAAAGGGAGGAACCTTGTCCTGCCTTGTGGATTTTTGCCAGCATCGCACCAATCTGCTGGCATTGGTCCAGAGAGAGGTTTCCAGCATCAGGGTGCTGCCCGGCAAAGCATTGCACAATCAGCGCCGGTTTGCCTTTTACCGACTGGAGAGCAACGCCACTCTTATCCCGAATCGGGTTGGGCACAGGCAGGCCGAACGCTTTAAGCTCATCCGTATAGTGAATAAAAAATGGCAGCGTGTCGGCGGGCAGATACTCAAAGAGGGTTAATACATAGCGCTGGCGACTGCCTTTGTCATCAATATCCAGAAAGTAGTTGGTATTCTCAACGCCACTTTCAATGCCCTGGAAGGACGTTAAGTTACCCAGGTCATAACGAATCAGAAGTTGCTCGATTTCCTGTTGTGTCAAATGGGTATAAACAGACATGAAGTCCCTGTTCCTGGATGATTATATCTATGGTTCTGTTGGTACTCAGTGCCACTCAAAAATGGTCCATGAAGGCACTAGCAGGATACGTTTTGTTGGATCAATGGGGTTGCCTTCATTATCTGAGGCTATCAGGTAGTAGGGCTTACCTACCTTGGGAATCACCTGAACCGCATAAAGCTGGCCACCGACCCGGTACTCTTTATAAGTCCTGGAATCACCGGCACGAATCACGACCGATGTGTCATCCCTGTTCTCCAGCGCTTCAGGGCGCAGGTGCCTGGGAATCTTCTTAATGGCTTCATCAGTAAACACAACCGCTCTCTGGCCCCTATCCGTTCGGGCTGTTGGCTGCTCCGGCTTTGAACCTTCCGGACTTTGTGCCGCACAGCCACAAAGAAACAAGGGTAAGAACACCAGAACCAACTGCGCTCTTTTTATCAAGGGTTTCATCAGGAGCCTCATGATAATTGCGGTGGAAACCATTAAACTGCTGGGGAGCATTCTATACCCAGTTACCCAGAATCGTAAGTGAGTCCGTAATCCATGTCAGAACAAGCCAGTACGCCGCCACTCATACTCGTCGACGGCTCATCTTACCTTTATCGTGCCTTTCATGCTTCTGAGCGGGCCAATCTGCGCACGGCTGATGGCCGACCAACGGGCGCTATCCGGGTCATGACAAACATGTTGCGCAGTCTGATGCGTCAGTATCAGGATAGCCATGTTGCAGTCATTTTTGACGCCAGGGGAAAAAACTTCCGCCATGACCTGTACAGCGAGTACAAAGCTACCCGGAAACCAATGCCCGATGACTTGCGCTCACAAATAGAACCCATACATCACATTGTTCGTGCGCTTGGCCTGCCTCTGTTAATGATTGAAGGTGTTGAGGCGGATGATGTGATTGGAACGCTGGCCAGACAGGCAACCGAGAAAAAGATCAACACCATCATTTCCACGGGCGATAAGGATATTGCCCAGCTGGTGACTGAGCATGTGTCGCTGATTGACACCATGAATGATGCGTATACCGATCAACAGGGTGTTGAAAGTAAGTTTGGTATTCCTGCCAGCCTGATTATTGACTATTTGGCATTGATGGGCGATAGCAGCGATAACATCCCGGGTATGCCGGGTGTTGGTCAGAAAACAGCATTGGCTCTGCTTAATGGCATCGGCAGTATCGATGAGATTGCCGGGCGGTTGGATGAAGTGGCTGCGCTTGGTTTTCGGGGGAGCAAAAACTTTGCTGAGAAGTTCACCGAGCACAAGGACATTGTGTTGTTGTCCCGGCAGCTGGCCACCATCAAGACCGATGTAGAGCTGCCGGTTGCCATTGAAAGTCTGGAAATGCAGCCCCTTGATAAAGAGCAACTGTTAGCGCTGTTTAAAGAGTACGAATTCAGGACGTTGATTGCCGAGTTGGAGAAAGAAGGCTCTGTTTCCGATGGCAATGAATCTGACGAACAAACATCAGGTACTACCGGTGAGTATTCAGTGGTCACTGAGGAGACCGAGTTTCTTGACTGGATAGCACAGCTGGAATCGGCAGAGCTGTTTGCGTTTGATACCGAAACCACCAGCCTGGATTACATGGTGGCTGAACTGGTGGGAGTTTCATTTGCCATTGAGCCCGGCAAGGCCGCTTATGTGCCCGTTGCCCATGATTATCTGGGAGCACCAGCCCAGCTGGAGAGAAACTGGGTACTGGAAAAACTCAAGCCTTTGCTGGAAGACCCGGCCAAACAGAAAGTAGGTCAGAACTTTAAGTACGACCAGAGCGTGCTGGCCCGATATGACATTCAAATCAAGGGGGCCGCTTTTGATACCATGCTTGAGTCCTACTGTTTGAACTCCATCGCCACCCGGCACAATATGGATGCCCTGGCTGAGCATTACCTGAATCATAAAACCATTAAATATGAGGATATTGCCGGCAAAGGTGCTAAACAACTGACGTTTAACCAGATTGAGCTTGAGAAAGCGGGCCCCTATGCGGCAGAAGATGCGGATATTACGCTACGTCTCCATCTTGCCATCTGGGAGCAGTTACAGGCTGAGCCTTCGTTGACGGCGGTGTTCCGGGAAGTAGAAATGCCGCTGGTGGATATTCTTTCACGTATTGAGCGCCATGGTGCCCTGGTGGATGGTGTCCTGCTCAAACAACAGAGCCTGGAGATTGGCCAGCGCCTCAAGGAACTGGAGCAAGCGGCCCACGATGTGGCAGGACAGGCATTTAACTTATCATCACCCAAACAGTTGCAGGAGCTTCTGTTTGATAAGCTGCAACTGCCGGTTATCAAGAAAACGCCCAAGGGGCAGCCATCAACCGCCGAAGAGGTCTTGCAGGAGCTTGCCCTGGATTATGAACTGCCCAAGCTGATTCTTGAGCATCGAAGCTTAAGCAAGCTCAAATCCACCTACACCGAGAAACTTCCGCAGATGATTAATGGGGCGACGGGTCGTATCCATACCTCTTATCATCAGGCCGTAACCGCCACTGGACGACTATCCTCCTCGGATCCTAACCTGCAGAATATTCCCATTCGAACACCGGAAGGCCGTCGGGTGCGACAGGCATTTATTGCACCGGAAGGTCACCAGCTGGTGGCGGCAGATTACTCCCAGATCGAGCTGCGAATCATGGCACACCTCTCTGGCGATAAAGGCCTGCTGGATGCTTTTGCCCATGGGCTGGATATCCATAAGGCGACAGCGGCTGAAGTATTTGGCGTGGCGCTTGATGAGGTAACGGGTGATCAGCGACGAAGTGCCAAAGCCATTAACTTTGGCCTGATCTACGGCATGTCTTCGTTCGGACTCGCCAAACAGCTGGGGGTATCCAGAAAATCGGCACAGGAATATATCGACCTGTACTTTGCACGTTATCCGGGTGTTTTAAGGTACATGGAAACAACCAAAAACTTCGCCCGGGAAAAGGGGTATGTGGAGACAATATTGGGTCGTCGTCTGTATCTGCCGGAAATCAATGCCAGCAATGGTATGCGCCGTCAGGGGGCTGAACGAACAGCGATCAATGCGCCTATGCAGGGCACTGCCGCAGATATAATCAAGAAGGCGATGATCAGGGTTGATGAGTGGCTGCAAGCGTCGGGGCTTGATGCCCGTGTCATTATGCAGGTCCACGATGAACTGGTGCTTGAAGTTGCCAATGAGAGTGTTGAGGCCGTTGTTGAAGGGATAAAAGTGCAGATGTCCAGTGCTGCCGAGCTCAGTGTTCCACTCTTGGTTGAAGCCGGTATTGGGGATAACTGGGATGAAGCCCATTAGTACACGGTTTCAATGTATTTGATGGGTTCCTTCTATTTGTAAGTTTTTTGTAAACGGTGGAACTTTATTACCATATTGCTTGTCTCATATAGTGAGTCTCAAATGAGTTGCTCCTTGTGTGTTAAGTGTTGTTGATGTTGAAGCGGTATATGTTTCCCCGCATCTATCGTGTAAAGCCAGTGTCCTTTTTCAGGATGCTGGCTTTTTTTTAATTTTTTTTATTTTTCAGGGAACTTTTTGGAATTTTGCTTGTCTGAGTTTATTAGGATGAGAAAAAGGCAGTAGTTCGATTCTGATTTTTTGTTGCTCACTGTGTGTTTTGTGTTGACATTAACTTGAGTGGTAGGCTGCTCCCCTGTAGCCGAAGCTATATAGCCAGTATCCTTCCCCCGGATGCTGGCTTTTTTTCTGCCGAATTTTTATCCAGTTGAGTCTAAAGAATGGCCTTTGTTGACCGTTACATAACCTGTGGGGTGGGCTTGGTTGATTACTTCCATGGGATGCTGAGTCACCCGGATCGCGATAAACCCTTAGCTGTGTACTTTGTCGATGTTGCTGTAACAATAGAGACGTCATGAAACGGTCATCTTCCCCTGATGACCGTTTTTTTTTGCGCCTGTATTTTTCATTTCTTTATCTCTGTCTCAGGTGTCTGCCCCGCTGTTTGGACGCTTAAACCACAACCTGATTTTGCCGGTGTTTCAGGCAGCAATTTATACTCTGTAAGACACTTGATAACACTTTCCCGATAACGAGGGGCCCTTCCCCCACAACAAACACTTGATTTTTTTATCCAGTGGGCAGCGGCGCTCAACTTTCCATACACCATAATTTTGTGGTCCGGGAAGGGGTGATTTTTGTCCGTTACTGTCACTTTGGGTTGTATTGGAGGAACTGACTGTCACCTGGCTTGCGCAACCACCGTCCAGCACCTTTGTTGTTGCTTGCATGATAATCTCTCTATTGACCAGTTACTCCACGAGGCATTCAGCAAATTGGACAAGCCCCTTAGCTTGAAGCAATAAGCGACAGTTCCTGTACCGCTACTGACAGCATGGCAAGGTTTTGCTCTCTGGCGGATTGTATTTCCCGGATTGTCGCTTTCCAGCGATCAATCAGCTCAGCATTTTTTTCCAGCCACCGCTTAAGGCGCTCTTCCGGCTTTCCCTGTGAATGGGTCAGAACATGAATACAATTATCATTGAGGGTTTGATCCAGCTGATCTTTCAGGGAAGATTGTGCCTTGCGTTGCCAGAGGTCGTTAACCGGCAGTTGACGAATACGTTCTCTTAACCAGGGCAGGCACAGATAATCTTCAAGGGCAAAAAAGACAGAGGCCACATCAATAACGGTAAATTGATATTCATTCGCCACACTGACCATAAACAGTACGTAATAAAGATATCGAAGGCTCGCACAGGTTTCCGCCAGCGTTTGCGGCAGCTGTGCTTCCTGAAGCCGGGTAACCCTGCCACCCAGCCAGGCACAATCTTCCTCTCCCAGCAGCTCCGCCAGTTGTCCGCTGACGGCACAGACGCCCGGTTTATAGTTACTGATGAGCGACTCTATATCCATAGGGCAGCCATGATTCTTCAGCAACCAGATGCAGGCTTTTTCGATATGCTGCTGTATTCGAAACAGTTCAACTCTCTGGATATCATCTTTGACATCAAAACCCAGGCTTTCAAATTGATCCCAGATGGATGGAATGGAAAAGATCTCTTTTATCGCCATAAATGCCCGGACACAATTAAGCTCCGACTGTCGGGTTTCCTGATGGATATACTCAATAAACGTTGCTCCCATCCGGTTGCCAACCTCGTTGCTGAGATGGGTCGCCAGTATTTCAGTTTTTAATGGATGATGTTTGATCTGATCAGGGAACTGGTTGCGCAGCTGTGATGGAAAATAGTCCAGCAGTTTTGCCGCCAGTATCGGGTCATCAGCCACATTGGCCGAGACCAGGGATTCAAACAGCTCCAGCTTGGTATGGGACAAAAGAATGGCTATTTCTGGCCGGGTAAGGCCTTCACCGGCTTTCACCCTGGCTTTAATTTCTGTATCCGATGGCAGGCCATCCTGAGCCCGGTTAAGACGCCCTTTTTGTTCGAGATTTCTGATCAGAAAGCGATGGTCATTAAACAGCAGAACATTCTGTTGCAGGCTCAGGCTTAGCCTCTGGCTCTGTAAAAAATTATGCCTGAGAACCAGCCTGGCGATCTCATCGGTCATACTGGCCAGCAGACTATTACGCTGCTTTATGGTTATGTCACCATCATCCACCATCTGATTGAGCAGAATCTTGATGTTGACTTCATGGTCTGAGCTGTTGACCCCCCCTGAGTTGTCTATGGCGTCGGTGTTGATCAGGCCCCCCCTGCTGGAGAATTCAATTCTTGCCAACTGAGTCAGGCCCAGGTTTCCGCCCTCCCCTACCGCACTGGTATTCAGTTCACTGGCACTGATCCTGACATTATCATTGGACCGGTCCCCGACATCGGCATTGCTTTCACTGCAGGCTCTTATGTAAGTGCCAATCCCGCCATTCCACAACAGATCCGCTGGTGCTTTCAGAATTGTCTGGATAAGTTCCGCAGGCGACAGAATGGTTTTATCCGTTGCCAGTGCGGTTCTGGCCTGCTTGCTCAAAAGAATGCTTTTCAGCTGGCGACTGAATACGCCACCACCTTCTGATAGTTTGCTGCGGTCGTAATCGTCCCAGGAGGACCGGGGTAAATTAAACAGGCGCTGACGCTCATTGAAACTGACTGAAATATCCGGATCAGGATCAATAAAGATATGCTGGTGGTTAAAGGCGGCGATCAGACGAATATGGTTGGAAAGTAGCATGCCATTGCCAAATACATCACCGGACATATCACCAATACCGATGACCGTAAAATCCCGGGTCTGAGTATCGATTTCACGCTCTTTGAAGATCCTTTTTACCGACTCCCAGGCACCCCGGGCAGTGATCCCCATTTTTTTATGGTCATAGCCCTGGCTGCCACCAGAGGCAAACGCATCCCGCAGCCAGAACCCATAGGATTGGGATACATCGTTGGCGATATCGGAAAAGCTGGCGGTGCCTTTGTCCGCTGCCACCACAAGGTAAGGGTCGTCATCATCGTAGCGTATGACGTTTTCAGGAGGGATGATGTTTCCGCCCTGCAGGTTATCGGTCAGATCCAGAAGTCCGGAGATAAATGCTCGATAACATGCAATCCCTTCCGCCTGTATTTCTTCCCTGGAGCCATTGGCCGGGAGATTTTTGGTGACAAAGCCCCCCTTGGCCCCGTGGGGAACAATAATGGCATTTTTGATCATCTGGGCTTTGACCAGCCCCAGAATCTCGGTGCGGAAATCCTCCATCCGGTCTGACCATCGTAATCCTCCCCTGGCAATCTTCCCACAGCGCATATGGATGCCTTCAAAGCGAGGCGAGTAGACAAATATTTCAAACATGGGCCTTGGCTGAGGTGAGGTTGGAATCTTTTCCGGTTGCAGTTTGAACGACAGATAACCTTTTGGCTCCCCCTGTTTCTGATAGGCGCTGGTTCTCAACATGGCCTCGATAACACTGAGAAAGTGACGCAGGATCCGGTCTTCATCAAGGTTGGCGACACTGTCCAGCAATTGGTAAATCCTGTTAGAGCAGGCATTGGCCATGTTAAGGCGATCACCACGGAAATCCGGATAAAAACGGATGCTGAACAGGTCTACGATTTCACGCACCACCGATGGGTTACTGTTCAGCACTTTCTGCATATAGCTCTGGCTGAAGGGCACTGGCAGTTGCATCAGGTATTTGGACAGAGCCCTGATGAGCACAACCTGCTCACAGTTCAAACCGGCTGAAACCACCAGGCCGTTGAAACCGTCATTCTCCATATCCCCCTTCCAGGTGCGATTAAACACCTCCCGGAACTGCTCCCGCAGATGGGTATCTTCAAGGTTGGTCTGGTTTGAGTTGTCAACGTCCGGCGGGTTTATTTTGGCTGTCAGAGCGTTATCATGGCCATCAGGCTCGATACTGAAATCAAGCACCCAGGCATTTTCCTGACGGTAGGGGCTGATGGCGTAAGGCCTTGCGCTGCGAACCCGGACGCCCATTTGCTCAAGAATGGGAAGTACATCTGAGAGTGCCAGGAGAGGCCCTTTACCCAGCACCCGGAAGTGCCACCGATAATGGTCGGTAACCGGACGGTAGAGACTGGTTTTTATCTGATGACTGTCTTTTATCGATTCCAGACGTTGAATGTCTGCTACTGCCTGTCGGGGGGTAACATCCTCCCGGTACGCGGCGGGAAATGCCTGCAGATAACATTGTGCCAGCCGGTTACCCGAAGCCTCGCCAAATGCCTCTTTTAACGCCTGTTGCAGGTAATCTGTCCAGTTCAGCATCGCTTCGTGAATCATGGCTTCCAGCCGTTCAACATCGATATCCTGCTGGCTGGCATGACGACAATGCACGGTAAATTGCAATTGCGCCATTGGGTTTTCCGATAGCTGAACATTGAAATCAATACTGTTGCCACTCAACTCACTGAGCAGGATCTGTTGCATCTGTAAGCGAAGTTCTGTGTTGAAATTATCTCTGGATACGTAAATAAGCACCGTAATAAAGCGGTCATAGGGGTCGGGACGAAGGAATACTTTCAACTGCCGCAATTCATGGCAGTCAAGAATCCCGTTAATGACGGTCTTAAGTTGTTTAAAACTTGCCTGCAGGAGCTCGTCCCTTGGATAGTTATGAATAATGTGGCGAAGGGCATTACCCCGATGGCTGTTTATCGGGCAACTGTTGCTTTTTAAAAGCCTGGCCACTTTCTTTCGTATCAGCGGGATGTCATCCAGCGGGACGTTGTAGGCGGTTGACGAAAACAGTCCGAAAAAACGCCATTCCCCGGTGACTACACCGGCATCGTTAAATTGTTTTATCCCGATATAGTCCAGGTGTGCGGGTCGATGAACCGTTGAGCGGCTGATGGATTTGGTGATAACCAGTAACTCAGGTGCCTGAATTTGTGAGGCAATATAGGGGGACAGCTCTTGCTCTACCGGATGCTGATGGGGGCCCTCCCGAAATGTCCCCAGACCGGTTTTGCTGTTGGCGCGTAGTCTTAGTGTGTTTGACCCATGGATGATCTCGTAATAGCGAAAGCCGATGAACAGAAAATTGTCTTTTTTCAGCCACTTCATAAAAGCAAGCGCTTCTTTCTGTTCAACATCCGGTAATGGCACAGGGTGGCTTTGACACCATTGAATGGCGTCATCCAGCCTGGTTTGCATTGCCTCCCAGTCAGAAACCACTTTATGAACATCCGCAACGATATCCCGGATACCGGCAGCGACTTTTTCTAAATCCAGTTGTTCCGGTTGGCGGTCTATTTCAACCCGAATAACGGCCTCGGTTATTTCTGCCTGTAGCGTGCTGATGCCTTGCAGCTGACCTGTGCTGTCTCTTTCTAATCGAAGGGTGGGGTGATTCAGGCTGTAAACTTTTATTTTCTGACGATCAAGCTCCATCAACACAGAAGACACCAGAAAGGGCATATCATCCGTGATAATTTCAACAATGCTGTGTGTGGAGTGCCAGTGGTGGGTTTCCGGTTCCGGGTTGTAGACGCGGATCTTGATTTGTTCCGGCTGCCGGGCCTGTAGAAACTGCCACAGGCAGAGGAGTGCGCCATAGCAGTCATCGGTATTGATCCGGGTCAGGTCTTTGCTGGCAACTCCCCGGTAATAGGCATCAGCAAGCGCCTGTATTTGCTCATATTCTTTGGTTGACATGCGCTTTGCCAGAAGCGATTGAACCTGATTAACGATGATGGCTCGAAAATCGGTAAAGCGGTCCATGATATTCCTCTGTCACTGGAATTGAGTACGGCAAACTGTCCCACCTGATTTGCCGGGTTATAAGTAGTTAACCAAATGAAATCATATATTTCTGACTAAGTTGTCAGTCACTCTGCGCCGTTGCAACTCCGGTCACATAGCTACGGCTATGCTCCCTACGTTGCGCCTTGCATAGCAACTGCCCACTTAGCCAGAAATATACGATTCAATTTGGCCAACTACTTACCATAACTGTCAATGCTTATGGGCCAGAATAAATTGATCACAACGATCTACTATCATTGGTTTTCCGCAGTGACAACTTTTGGGTGACATCGATCAATACCGCTGTATAAAGTTGCGTTTGCTCTATTGGCAATGAGCCGATTAAACAGTGTCTGGTTGCGTTAACAATGTCAGCCTGGCTTTGCTGACAGCCTTCTTGTTGAGCTTTTCTGTCAAGCTGCTCGTCAAGCCTCTCGTCAAGATAGTCGAGAAATAGCTAAAATGCCTTGGGATTGCTGATTTTGCGGGGGCTAAGCATAATCCGTAGTCCTGATGGAATTTGCAAGCGGCGTCCAATTCTGGTATAAAGCCCGATCTTTGTATGAGGGTAGCTGCTGATGAGTCTTGAAGGTCTCTTGACTCTGTAACCATGGGCAGATCTGCCCGAAGCAGACACTGGAATTCAGTTAAGTTTTCCGGCCTCATGGCTGGTGATTTTGGTTTAAGAGACGGTTTGAGAGGCCATCCACATGTCCAAGGTTTGTCAGGTTACCGGCAAGCGCCCGGTTACCGGGAACAATGTTTCCCACGCTCAGAATAAAACCCGTCGTCGCTTCGTGCCTAACCTGCACCACAAGCGCTTCTGGGTTGAAAGTGAAAAGCGCTTTGTGCGCCTGCGTGTTTCTGCAAAAGGCATGCGTATTATCGACAAGAAAGGCATTGATGCCGTTCTGGCTGATCTGCGCGCCAGCGGTCAATCTTTTTAAGTCGAGATAGCTAACTTAGCAGGAGCATAAATCATGGCTAAAGGTATTCGTGAGAAAATCAAGCTGGTTTCCAGCGCAGGCACTGGTCATTACTACACCACCACCAAGAACAAGCGTAATACGCCTGACAAGCTGGTGTTCAAGAAGTATGACCCGGTTGTTCGCAAGCACGTTGAGTACAAGGAATACAAGATCAAGTAAATCTTGTTTGCTTTGCTCTGGTCCGTATCAGGCAAACTGATACGGACCGCCACTCACTTCTGTTGCGCTTTCCCCCCTCTGTTAATATTCCTGCTCAGGATCAAAACCTGCCATCCCCTGCTTTGCACTTAGTAACTGTGTGCTCTCACTACTGTTGCATTGTGGTTGCACTGTTATAATGCGCGCCATTCAAGAACATCAGCTGTAGGTCATGATGAAACCGGAACTCCTTTCGCCAGCCGGAACACTGAAGAATATGCACTTTGCTTTTGCTTATGGTGCAGATGCTGTTTATGCTGGCCAGCCCCGCTATAGTCTGAGAGTCCGCAATAACGACTTTAAACTGGATAATCTGAAAAAAGGCATCGATGAGGCTCACGCCCTGGGCAAAAAACTGTATCTGGCCAGTAATATTGCGGCCCATAACAGTAAGGTGAAAACCTATCTCCGGGATATGGAGCCGGTTATTGCCATGGGGCCTGATGCACTGATCATGTCCGATCCGGGTTTGATTATGATGGTGCGTGAAACCTGGCCGGATATGCCAGTCCACCTCTCGGTTCAGGCGAACGCAGTGAACTTTGCCACGGTAAAATTCTGGGCCAGGCAGGGGGTTGAGCGGATTATTCTGTCCCGTGAGTTATCCCTGGAGGAGATTCAGGAGATCCGGGAAGAGTGCCCTGATACCGAGATTGAGGTCTTTGTTCATGGTTCGCTCTGTATCGCTTACTCGGGCCGCTGTCTGCTCTCCGGTTATATCAACAAAAGAGACCCAAACCAGGGAACCTGCACCAATGCCTGTCGCTGGCAGTATCAGGCCCATGAGGCGAAAGAGACTGAGAGCGGTGATGTGATTCCGGTCAGTAGCAGCCCGGAAATGGTTACTCCAACCCTGGGGACTGGCGAAACATCTGACTCTATTTTCCTGTTGCAGGAAAGGGGGCGTCCGGACCAGTATATGCCTGCTTTTGAAGATGAGCATGGCACTTATATTATGAACTCCCGGGATCTCAGGGCTGTCCAGCATGTTCGTCGCTTGACGGAGATGGGCATTCACTCCCTCAAGATCGAAGGGCGCACCAAGTCTTTTTATTATGTTGCCAGAACCGCCCAGGTATACCGTCAAGCCATTGATGATGCCGTAGCGGGGAATCCATTTGATATGGGCATGATGGACACTCTGGAAAATCTGGCCAACAGAGGTTATACCGAAGGCTTTTATCGTCGCCATGTGCACGATGAGTATCAGAATTATGAAACCGGTAACTCACGGGAAAGCAAGCAGCAGTTTGTCGGTGAAATTGTTGAGTTTGACGATCAGCAGCTGACGGTGGATGTGAAAAACCGCTTTGAGTTGGGGGATACCCTGGAGCTGATGACCCCCAAAGGCAACTATGTGTTTAATCTGGAGCATTTGGAAAATCGCCGTGGTGAACGTATTGATGTAGCTCCCGGATCGGGCCACCTGGTAAAAATACCAAAGCCTGACGGTGTGTTGCCAAATGCCCACTCACTGCTGGTGCGTAATCTGCCCTAATCCGGTGATACTCTGAGTCGATAAGATCGTTATGGATCTTACGACCTTTACCAGTATTTTTTCCAGCTCTGCCTATAAGCCGTTAAGCCAGCATCGACAGGTGATCCTGGATGCCCTGGTGCTATTGAACAGGCAGTTGCAGAGCCGGTTAACTGCCGATGACCAGTGGCATGAACGGGCGAAATGGCTTGTTGATTTTCTGCCCGCCGTGGAAAAACTGGAGCAGGAAATTCTGGCCAGGCTCAACCAGCCAACATTGACCGCGCAGCCCAAGGGGCTGGTGCTCTCCCTCTTACAGACTCAGAATAACCTGGCACACCTGATCTGCCGACTGGCTGAGCGATTAACGTACCGACCTCCCAGGCTTACCGAAGACTTGCAGCGTTCTGTTGAACAGTTGAATCAACACTTTGCCAGCGTTGTTTATAGCTTGAAGTCGGGCGTTGCAAAACAGGACCGCCTGGGCATCGCAGGATTTAGAAAACAACAATCCCGGGCTTTGCTGGAGGTTAATCAGGAAGTAAAGATGGCTGTGGATGAACTGCGGAATATGATTTCAGCCTGCAAAGGTGAAGTCTTCCAACATGAAGGCGAGTTGGACCCACTTGATATGGCCCTTTTACTACTGTCCCTTGAAGATATGGATGACCTGACGCTCTGGATTCGCTCAATGGTCATCCACATGCAACAGCTGTAACTGATCAATGTCGGTGAGATGAGAAGCGGGATTTTTACAGAATCCTGACTTTACTTGATAATGCACTCTGCCCGCTTTTTCTGAGTTTTTTCCAGGTACTCCTGAAAGTCTTTTGGTAGTCTTCCAGTGGTTGAGCCTTCCCAGTACACAGTTTGTCCGGCTGGATTTTCATATTGAAAGGTATGCTTTGCGACAGTTCGTCGGCGTTTGCCCGTTTTGCCCGGGTCGTTAATGTTGTCCAGATCTGAGAGCGTAATACCAAGTTCCGCCATTTCTTTGTGTATAGCGACAATGTCTTTCATCTTTTTCTGTCGTTTTGCATCCTCTTTAACCCTGGATTGCAATTTTTCCTTATGTACCCCTTTCAGGCGGTCCAGAATTTTTTCCAGCTCCTGAACACTGACATCTTTGAATAGCGAGCGAATCCGGGATTTACTACCTAGCCGATGATGTAACTCATCCAGTAATTTCATTGTATACCCTCAATCTACTGGAGCCTTTGACCGTATGAGGCAATAAATAATGCATCAACACGGACATTAAGAAAGTCGACAAATATCTGTAACGCAAGACTGGAACGGTTACCTGTCAGTTACGCAGGTATGGGGTAATTCACAGAATGGTTCTGCTTATTACTCGTTCGATATGAATAAAAGTAATGTATTTTGTTTGATTGGCAAGAAAATGGTGAGTTTGACCCTTATAAAATGCTGCTCTTCATTTTACTGGTTACCCCTGTTAACAGTCGGTTACTGCCCTCTATTTATCAAGTTATAAGGCACATGTTTTATTCAGATACTTTGCTGGATTGTATTGCGTAAGTCAGGGCCGTAGCCCTTGCTCAATGCGGCTTTTTGTTGTCATCCATGTTGCAATATTTGACCAGACCCTTGCTTGCGCCCCGTCGTTTTTCAGCCAGGGCTGAACCGTCTTCCCGATGGTGATTAATTGAAGAACAGATACATTGGAGGGATCCTGTTTACCCGTCGATAACAGACGCTATAGCCCCGTATTTTCTGCTCATGGCGATTGGGGGTTACCGGTTGGCCTGGATAAGTGACTAAATATGCTCGGACGCGTAGTTCTTCCAACAGCACTGCTGCTATTGACTTACGGCTTTTGGGTTAGCTCAGAGCTTCAGGTGATCACGGCAGGTGTGGTTATTTTTCTGCTGGGCATGGTTTATCTGGAAAAAGGGTTTAAGGTCTTTACGGGGGGGCTGCTTGAGGCGTTCCTGCAGAAAACCACTGACAGTCTCTGGAAAAGTCTGGCCTTTGGTATCACCACGACCGCAGTCCTGCAGTCCAGTTCGCTGGTTTCCGTCATTGTTATTTCATTTCTCAGTGCCGGCCTGATTGGCCTGGCTGCCGGCGTTGGCATCATTTTTGGGGCAAATTTGGGCAGTACTGTCGGTGCATGGTTAGTTGCCTTGTATGGTATGAAGTTAAAGCTGATTTCCTATGCCATGCCATTACTCGTTTTCGGTTTGATTTTGAGGAGCCAGCGGGAGAAAACATTCAGCGGCTTCGGCTGTATTTTGCTGGGTATAGGCTTTCTCTTTCTTGGTATTCATTACATGAAAGAGGGTTTTGAAGCATTCCAGACTGTGATTGATTTCAGCAGCTTCTCAATGGAAGGAATGCAGGGCATTCTGGTCTTCACACTCTTTGGTGTTCTGGCCACCATCATCATGCAGTCCACCAATGCGGTATTGGTGCTCACCTTTTCAGCCCTGGCAGCGGGGCAGTTGACTTACGATAATGCGTTAGCACTGGCTATCGGTTCAAATATCGGTACAACCATAACGGCAGTGCTGGGAGCGATGGGGGCAAATGCAGCAGGGAAGCGATTGGCTGTGGCACATATTACGTTTAATGTGGCCACCGCTGCTCTGGCTATCCTTTTGTTGCCCCAGTTAAAAGTGCTTGTGGATTTTACTGCCGGACTCTTTCCAATCGGGGCAGACGACTACACTCTGAAGCTTGCGCTGTTCCACAGTCTCTTTAATGTCATGGGAATAGTGGTTCAACTTCCTTTTTTCCAGCTGCTTATCCGTTGGCTGGAGACGCTCTTTGTCGATCCTGACAGGCAGTCTCATCTGAATCTTGCCACTGAGGATAATCCTGCCATTCACCGGGCGCGCTACTTAACCCCGGCAACACTGAATTATCCGGATACGGCGCTAAGAGCCCTGACCCGGGAGTGCGACCATTTATACAGAAATACACTCGAACTGATCTGTTATGGAATATATCTTACCGGCGACAAGCTGAGGGAGTCGGACAGTCTGACGGATCTGGTGAACAGCTGGATGCGCGATGATCAGCCATGGACCATAAAAGAGCTGTATATCCGACATATCAAAGGTATCTATGCGGACATTATTCACTATTCAGGAGCCATAGAAGGGAATCTTCCCAGAGCGCAGGTGCAGGAGTTATTTGCACTTAAAGTTGCCTGTCGTGATTTTGTCCAGGCCATCAAACATGTCAAGCATATCTATAAAAATATGGGGCATTACCTGCATTCGGATAATGAGCAGATACGCCACCAATACAACCAGCTCAGACTGTGCCTTGCCTCTGTCCTGAAGCTTATTGATGTATTGGGAGTCCGACGCAATTATGATCATATTCGTCAGCATGCGGAACAGTTAAAGCAGGAGCTGAGCGAGCAGGATGAGCAGATGCACAGAAAACTGAATGAACTCATTCGCTCCAATCAGGTTGACTCATTTATGGCCAGTTCTTTGATGAATGACAGTGCTCATGTACATGATGCCTGCACCAGTCTTATTGATGGAGCCGTGATTATGTTGACCAGGGATCGCGAAGAATATCGAGAGATCGATCTTAATTTTGAGGCTCGTTCTACTCCCCCAAAAAACGTTGCTGGTTCTTTTGAAAAATGAGTGGGCTATGAATTACTCACTGACCGACCTCGTTCAGGTTTCCAGACTCGGGAGAAGTGGCAACTATTATGTATGCAGTGACTCCAAGGGAATTTTCACACCCAGAAGTTCATAAGCGAAGCGGATAACTGCTACCTCTGCTGCCCTGATGTCGTCATTAGCAAGTTGGGTTTTGCTGGCAGCCCCGGCGAAATTCAACACGAGATTTGCGTCGGCAAAACGGCCCAGATCTATTGAAAAAATACCAATTTCTTCCGTCAATCTCTCAATTTCTCCTTCTTCTGCCAATCTCTCAGCATCCGAATGATTCTCACTGACTGCCAGTGATAACATCAAGGCTGCTTCATTGCTCAGGGTGGCCGGATTGTCGCTTTCCTTCGCCAGCAGTGTTACCAGTTCCCCCTTCTGGTTGTCCTTCAGCAGCTGGATCAAATCTGACTCCGGATTGAACAACGCCTCCTGAAGTCCCATGTATATCTGAGCCAGCTTTTCGGCACATTCAGGCTGCCTGGGGTAGCTCAGACAGGCAGAGAGGCGGGCGACGGTTTCCCGGTTAAAGTTGCCATAGGGTACTGGCTCATCCAGACATCCGAAGCCCCAATTGCCGGTAATCTGCCTGCCTGCCAGGGTTAATGCATCTTTCAGCTGCGTCTGCTGTTGCAAAGTAAATTCTGGCTCCGGGAATGCGCAGACAATAAAGTGCTCCAATAATGGTTGTCGATAGTTGAATGTCGTTGGTTGACCCTGATGTACCTCGGGCTGGGTAATTACCAGCTGATTGTCTTCCGCCGCTTTGTTTCTTAAAGTCGCGCTGGGATCGGAGTCTGGAATGTCATGGAATTTCTTGGCAAATAACTCAATTGATTCCTGATCCATGCAGTTGTTAGCGGCCAGCAGGATTTTTATGGCGTTCAACTGGCTGGATTCTGCAATCAGGATTGAATGCAGATTAAAGGCAGTGGTGAAGTTATGGCAGATGTGCGCGAGTACATGTGCAGGAACCTGTTTCAGGTTTTCACCCAATTGATTAAGCCGGTTGGCCAGGACCTCCGCCCCCGGCTGATTACCAAAACTTTCAGTCGTGTACTGGTTTGTTGACTGCGTTGTCAGAAGCTGATGGACAGGATGAGCCAAAATGGCCCGGGTTGTGTGGGTAGCTGGAAGAATCATAGAAACACCTGTTAGTTAATAGGGACAACCAGTTTCCATAAGCTACACGCAAGCTAGAAAAGCCAGTGATATCCTGAATTTATATCAAGCAGGCTGAGTGAACAGCACTGATCGTATGTAGACCTGTCAGGTCAAAGACCCGAACAGTTCGTCCGTACTGTTTTTGACACTGTGCGGTCAGATTAGTTCCTCACCACGTTGTTATGTACGTTGTTGAACCAAGCCGCTAACGCGGCAAAAAATACCGTTCATTCCAACCTGTGAGAAATATTCCGGCCCTGCTTCTTGACCAGAAACTGCATGCCGAGACCAGATACAACCCGAATCAACATGCCGTTCTTTCAACCAATTTTCGTCCTGCCAAAGACCTGAAGCTGTTTGGCTGGTAGCTGTGCTCTTGCCAGAAGACGACAACAGATAGTCTGAGTAAAGTAGCAATTCCCGCAAAAAATAGAAAAATGAAGATTTTCCCTTAATTGTTTTATTGATTTTTTAGACACAATTAGACACAAATAGAACCATCAGAAAAAAAACTGATCAATAGGTTAACTTAAATACACTGAAGAAAATGGTTTTTTATTGGTAACTATGCCGTATCAGGGAATAAACTCCGGATGCTTATCATTTTTCGTTTTGGCTGTTCACCAGGTTTAACTCGCTTGCCTTTTGCTTTTGGTTCAGGTGCTCCCTGCAATATCAGCCCCTTCATGAATAACGCCCAAGAACTAACCACGAAAATCTCAAAGAAATTTCT